>JBDUAU010000337.1:0-6724 GCA_040004485.1 Saprospiraceae bacterium | reverse complement strand
GGTGGCTTATTACTCCGGATAGATGGGGAAATAGTTTTAATATTATTCTACTCAATAAGTCAGGCCCTCAGAACATTGGAAAACAATCTATTGGTACGAATACGAATCCGCACGCTGAAGGTGGACAAGGAAAATTTTCACCCTCTGGAGATCACTTTGCTTGGTACCATCCAAAAAACGGCTTGTTTTTATATAAGTTCAATCGCGAAAATGGTGTATTGAGTCATTTTGAACACTTTGATATTCCATTTGCAAATTTTATTATCGGTGGCTGTGAATTTTCTCCAAATGGTCGTTTTTTATATGTTAGTCATGATACCTCTCTTTTTCAGCTAGATTTATTAGATGAAAATATTCAATCAAGGCTGGTGCGAATTGCTGATTTCGATGGTTTTGGTGATCCATTACCGACTGCTTTCTTTTTTATGGAACGCACACCTGACAATAAAATAATAGTTAATGCAATAAATGGATCCCAATATCTTCATGTAATTCAAGAGCCCAATAAAAAGGGATTAGCGTGTCATTTCGAACAACACTCTATAATGTTACCTACTATAAATAATTTTACGTTACCACATTTTCCTAATTATAGATTGGGTGCTTTAAGCGACCCTACTTGTGATAGCCTAAATGTAATAGTTGATAATCCATTAGCTAACTTTAATATTTCCATTTTCCCTAACCCTGCAACAGACTGGATTTATATAAGCAATGGCGAGCAGGTCGAAACATTTAGTTGGATTTATTTTATTTATAATTTAAATGGTCAATTATTAAAAGTATCGGATGAAAATGTGATTGATGTTAGGGATTTTGCAGAGGGTTTGTATCTGCTTAGGATATTAGGAAAAAATGCACCGAGTAATACAATTCAATTTATTAAAACATCTCTTAATTAAATTCATTCTATAGAAACAATGGATTCTACTCAAGGAATAGAAATAAAACATTATCACAGCTGTCCAAGACATTTGATGATCAAAAATATTCAAACTCACAATTAGGTGGTGGAATTGCATGTGGATTTGAACAACATGTTTCCCATTGTGAAAGGAAGAAAAATTTGAATCGGGATTAAATACCGTTTCGGTTTCGATGGAGGGAGTGCCGGATGGGATTTATTTTATCAATTTTGTTTCGGGAAAGAAATGGTACACGGGAAAGGTGAGTAAGATGTGAGGGAATTCTAAAATGGTTAACCTGTAATAGTTTCCGGGATCACATTATTTGCTGCAGAATCAATCCGATTGCAATTGCAATTCCAAAACTCAATAGTGTTCCTATTAAAATATATTCTGTTAATTTCCTGTCCTTCGATTCCTTCAGATCTCCAAACCGAAAAACAGATTTTGCTGCGATTTGAAATCCTACAGCTTCCCAGTGGCCTGTCATTACAAATACCAGCATAAATAGCCTTTCCAGGATGCCCCATATATTTTCCGGTACTCTGGAGAGATACTTCGTCTTCATCTCCTGTTTCAACAGCCCATCTTGAGATCAGGACTTTCATAGCTATAGAAGCGGGTGTAATTATAGCTATAAAAGCTGTCGGAAAGATTATTCTTTCTTCCGTAAATACGGATGCCATCTGAATGGAAATATTTTGATGCAGATATAGCCTAACTGATTCAAGTTTTTTTTCTTCCTTGTCCATGACCCATTGATGAGGCTGGAATAGAAAATCGCCGATCAGGTGAGCTAATATGAGCTTAACAAGGATGATCATTTTATATGCTGAATTTTTTGATCTTTTCCCTGAATAATGATTCCATTTCCATGATTTCAGAAAGGTGAGCTCTTTTGCGGCCCTGGCTCACGGCAGATTGTTTGATGCCCAGAAATTCAGCTATTTGCTGTTGTCCTTTATCCGGATTCAGGAGTAATAGGTTTACAAGTTGGGCGGTTTTCGGCTTCCAGCTATCCATGGCGACCAGGGATAAACGGATATAAAGATTCATTTCTCTGTCAAATTCTTCCCAGGAGGTCTTGATAGCCATGTGACCCTTTTCTTTTTTCAGGCGTTCCAATTGCTCATGTGCGAACATGAACACCTCTCCATTTGACTCCATAATCCGGGGAGATGAATATGTCTTTAGGCCAATACCAATAGCCATTCGTACATCAATATCCTTTATACTCTTGATGATGGTTTTGATACGAATAGCTGTAAACAAGGCTTTTTCAGGCTGTCTTATTTCCAGCTGAAAACTATCCCCTCTATAAATATCCCACAACTCAGGACTTTTTCCTTCCTGTGCAAATAGGTTTTTAAGGGGGACAAGCCATTCTTCAGGACTCGCCAGGTGACGGGAATTAATAATATTTCCTGTGATAATACTTGTCATAGGACAAATATAATTTATTTAGGTTATTATAAAATTTATAATTTATTTAGGTTATATTTATTTATATTATTTTTTTAGATTATAATTAAAGATTATTAAAATCTTTCCTATTTAATATATGGAAAGATCGCCTAAAATCCATTAAATTTGACATTAAATGTCAACATTATCCATGTCAACAAATTCATTAGGCGAAAAGCTGAGAAACCTGAGACTCGAAAAGAAAATGCCTCTTCGGAAAGTGGCTT
The DNA here is from genome assembly GCA_040004485.1 of Saprospiraceae bacterium. GTDB lineage: Bacteria > Bacteroidota > Bacteroidia > Chitinophagales > Saprospiraceae > Opimibacter. The sequence goes on along the minus strand of JBDUAU010000337.1, from coordinate 4,128 downwards.
CCCTGGCCGACATCGATGTAGCCATCCTGAGTAAAATGGAGCGCGGTGAGCGAAGACTGACAAAAGATATCGTCGGGAAGCTTGCCGGGATCTACGAGACAGATATTCAGGAACTAATGATCCTGTATCTGAGTGAAAGAGTGATGTACGAGCTTGAAGAGGAGCCTTTAGCACTTTCAGCACTTAAGGCTGCTGAGACGGAAATCGAATACCGGTTGAGACTACCTACCAAAGGAAAGGAAGACCATAAAAAAGCGATCCTTCAAAAAATGCAGGCTTATTTCAAATCACAAAAGCTTGTCACGAAAGCCTGGATCTTTGGATCGTTTGCAAGGGGAGATGATGGTCCACAAAGTGACATTGACATCATGATTGATGTTCCTTCTGATCAAAAATTTAATCTGTTTGACATTGCAGAAATACAAAACCAAATGGAGAAAATCTCGCTTAAAAAGGTGGACGTTGTCATGTTGAAAGGGATACGTCCTGAAATGAAAAACCGTATAAAACACGATTTAATTCTTATCTATGAAGCCTGATCAACCCACCGCCAAAGAGCGAATGCAACATGCCATTAAATCCATTGAAATGATCTAATCATTTGCAAAAAATTCCACTTTGAATCATTTTCTTGATGATGAAAAAACGATTTCAGCCTGTTTATATCAATTCGCCATTATCAGTGAAGCAACTTCTCATGTTGACTATGATATTCTTGAAAAATATGAATACCCGTGGTATAAAATAAGAGCTTTCCGGAATTTCATCCTGCACGAATATCATGGTATAGAGTTGAGGATTGTTTGGGAGACTATCCAGGATGTTTTGCCTGATCTAAAATTATTATTAAATAAAATTCTGGTGAATGAATTTTAATTAATGATGACTTTCAACTGAGGTTAGTAGGCTGTTATCAAAATTTTGATAACAAATACTGTCATTTCTGATTTTTCCTTCGCCTTTGCCTCATCCTTCTCCTTTTTATACGAACAATCGTTCGTATATCGTTATTTTTGCACCATGAGCAGATATTTTCCACTGAGGATCAATCACATAGAGCGTGAAACACCGGAATGTGTCTCTGTCTGGCTGGATGTGCCTGAGAACCTGAAGGAAGAATTCGGCTATAAATCAGGGCAATACCTTCCCTGCAGGGCGACGATAAACGGGGAAGAAGTACGTAAATCCTATTCCATTTGTTCGACACCGGACGAAAATGATCTGGTCATCGCTGTCAAAGAAGTGTATGGCGGAAGGTTTTCCACGTATGTCAATCAAAAATTGAAACCGGGTGATCCATTCGAGGTCATGACACCGGAAGGAAAGTTTACACTTCCTGATCATTTAAAAGCAGATGCCGAGTTAATTTTTTTCGCAGCAGGAAGTGGTATTACACCTGTGATTTCCCTGATTAAAAATTTTCTTATTCATTATCCACAAGGACAGGCAAAACTTTTTTACAACAATAAGACCAGTGATACGATCATCTTCAAAGATGAACTTGAAGGATTGAAGAATATCTACATGGATAGGTTTTCTGTATATCATCTGTTGACGCGTGAAATATCAGGTTCGGATTTATTGTCGGGACGCATTGATGCTGAAAAATGTATTGCATTCTCCAAACATTTATTTGATGTCAAAGAAGTAGATGCTGTATTCATCTGCGGCCCTGAACATATGATATTGAATCTGAAAGATGGATTGATAATAATGGGGCTGAAAGAAGAACAGATCAGATTTGAATTATTTGGTACGGCTCCTGTGGTGGAATTCCAGGATAAAAAAATAAAACCAATTGATATAGGTGATGATCGTGTGTCAAAAGTGACATACCGGATCGACGGCCACGAAACGGATCTGCAGGTGAAGTATCATGGTGATGTTGTATTGGATGCTGCACTTCAATCAGGATTGGATCTTCCATATTCATGTAAAGGCGGAGTGTGCAGCACATGTAAAGCGCTGGTGGTCGAAGGGAAAGTGCATATGGATATACATTATGGACTTGAGCCGGATGAGATTGATGCGGGTTATGTGCTGACATGTCAGAGTCATCCGAGGTCGGAGAGGTTGATACTGGACTATGATATCCAGTGACCCTTCGACATGTTTCCTTAAAATTTACTTTGTAAATTTTAAGACGAAACATTGCTCAGGGTACTGAATATTAATGTAGAGGATGATTGACGATTGCGGGAGAGTGTGAATCGTTCGTTTCGGCTCCGCTCAACGACCGATTGAGATTTCGAATTAATGTTTCGGCTCCGCTCAACATTTGAGGATGAGTTTTAAATTTTCTTATTGCTTGAGCGTAGCCGAAATCAGATGGTATCAAACTTTGACGGTCGCTGAGGGAGTCGAAGCGAAACGGCAACAACATTTGAGGATGAACTTTAAATCTTCTTCCGGATTGGATGTCATGAAATGCAATAATTCTTGAATACCTAAATACAATGACAAATTCAACACGCAAAGCAGAAATCCAAACCGTAGCCGCAAGACTTTTCGGAGAAAAAGGTTTTGCCGGATGCTCAGTCAGAGATATAGCTCAGGCCGTGGGACTAGGTGCGGCAAGTCTTTATAATCATATGGATTCGAAGGATGAATTGCTGACCAACATTTGTTTCAGGTGTGCGAATGAATTTCTCGAGGGAATGACACAGATTGATGCTTCAGGGATTAGTCCGGAAGAAAAAATAAAAGAGTTGATCAGGTTACATATCCATATTGCATTGAATGATAAAAGTTCTGTGACTGTGTTTAATGATGAGTGGAAGCATCTGCAGGAGCCATTTCTTTCAAAATTCCTGGTGCTTCGAAGGACGTATGAAAAAACTTATCTTAGAATCATCAGAGAAGGAATTGAAAAAAGGGTATTCACACCGGTGGACGAATTCATCATCTATCAAATGATACTGGCATCTCTGCGATGGCTGCACTTGCCGAATATTAAAAAAACAAGGCTCACGGAAGAGGCATTGACTGAACAAATCACCATGATATTGATTAAAGGAATAGTAATATGAACATCATAGATATAGAAACAGGATTCCAGGAAAAAATCGATAAGGATATCCGAATCGAACCACGTGACTGGATGCCGGATAATTATAGACAGACTTTGATCCGCCAGATCAGTCAGCATGCACATTCTGAAATTGTCGGAATGCTGCCTGAAGGAAACTGGATTACAAGGGCGCCATCATTGCGGAGGAAAGTGGCTTTGCTGGCTAAGGTGCAGGACGAAGCGGGTCATGGACTTTATCTGTACAGTGCGACCGAAACGCTTGGTGTGGAACGCGACGAATTAGTAGAACAACTGCATTCAGGTAAGGCGAAATACAGCAGTATTTTTAATTATCCTGCGCTGACCTGGGCGGATATGGGAGCAATTGGCTGGCTTGTAGATGGAGCTGCGATATTAAATCAGATTCCGCTGTGTCGTTGTTCGTATGGACCTTATGCAAGAGCGATGGTTCGTATTTGTAAAGAAGAAAGTTTTCATCAGCGGCAGGGATTTGAAATCATGAATACGCTTTGCAAAGGTACACCTGCACAAAAAGCATTGGCTCAGGATGCGCTCAATCGTTGGTGGTGGCCAAGCCTGATGATGTTTGGTCCAAAGGATACTGAATCTACACATACAGCACAATCCCAAAAATGGGGCATCAAGCGATTTACAAATGATGACCTGCGCCAGAAGATGATAGATATGTGTGCTCCTCAGGCTGATCATCTCGGTATCACCATTCCTGATCCGGATCTGAAATGGAATGAAGAAAGAGGCCATTATGATTTTGGAGAAATCAACTGGGATGAATTTTGGGCCGTTGTCAAAGGACATGGGCCATGCAATAAAGAAAGACTTGATGCCCGTAACAAAGCCTGGGAAGATGGTGTATGGGTAAGAGAAGCTGCTACAGCATATGCAGCGAAAAAAGAAAATCAAATCATCACTAAAACACAAGCCATATGAAATCCTGGCCATTGTACGAAGTATTCATAAGATCTAAAGCAGGTCTGCATCATAAACATGCAGGAAGCCTGCATGCTGCAGATCCACAAATGGCAATTGAGAATGCACGTGATGTGTATTGCCGGCGCAATGAAGGAAATAGCATCTGG
>JBDUAU010000278.1:0-2028 GCA_040004485.1 Saprospiraceae bacterium | reverse complement strand
TGGGGCGTCCGAGAATATTGACGAACCCGGAACGATGGGGTGCAGGTTCAGCCAACGCGAAGAAGTTTAAGTGAGGAGATCTGATGGTCAACCCATTTATAAAGAGCCCTCGGTTTGCGGCCTCGCCATTCAGCACCTGTCAGCAAATGGACGTAAAAGCCGAGGTTGTATTTATTCATTTCTTCCAGTACATGATCCAGTGGATTGACAATAGCAATCCATCCACCCTGATCTGAGACTTCATCATACCATTCTTCATAATAACTATTGTCTTCGTCAGCGTGGTAGTTCAGGACGTTTTCACAAATGAGGATGAATTGATTTATTCCTTCTTCCTGCAACAGATCAGTGATTTCGCGACGGAGCGTCATGATGTCACCGTAGATGCAGTCATTCCATTCGCCGAAGAGTTCAATGATAGCATAATGGAGGTCATAATCCACATAGAGGATCTTCAGGTATAAAGTTGAGCTCCCAAAACCATCCCACTGAGGATGGATGTAGTAGTTATATATGGCATTTGTAAAATAAAATTCATCATACTGTCTTCCATATAGCGGTGACCTGTCATCTTCCGCAGCTACGTAAGCATCAATCCACTGAAAGTATGGTTCAATATCATGCATGGTGTAAAAGTACGGTTTTCAAGGGTAGGGGACAGGGTAAGGGCTCTATAGCTACCTTTGTGAAAGAGATATATAACTGTGAATAAACCATTTGTGATCACAATAGTTGGTGCCGAGAGTAGCGGGAAGACGACTCTGGCTATGAGATTGGCGGAGTATTTTGCTTGTCCTTGGGTGCCTGAATATGCCCGGGAGTATCTGGAAGGGCTGGGGAGGCCTTACAATGAGAGGGATTTGGAGATCATCTCAGAAGGTCAATTGGAGGAGATCAACAGGCAATTGGCAATTAGCAATAAGCAAAAGACAATTGGCAATCAACAATTGGCAACTAGCAATAGGCAATTGGCAAATGACAATATGCAATATGCAATTGGCAACAAGCAATTGGCAATTGGCAAAAAACAATCAAAAGAATCTGGTCAACCAATATATCTAAAGGATGTAGTCAATCACATAAATTCGTTACTCGTTACTCGTTACTCGTCAATCCTCGTATTGGATGGTGGAATGATGAATCTCAGATTGTGGGCAAGGATAAAATACAAAAGCAAGATTCAGATCGTAGAGGATACATTGAAGGATGATGTGACGGATTTGTATCTGCTATGCAGACCTTTGAATGAATGGGAGCCTGATCCGATGAGAGAAGCGCCTTCGATCATTGACAGGGTGTGGATTTATAATCAGTATCTGAAAGAATTAGCAAGTTCAAGTGCACGCTTTGAAATTGTGGATAGTACAGAAAATGAAAAACAAGAACGCGCATTACAAATCATTTCCAAATTATGATAAAAATATTTACTTACCTTTCTTCTAATACATAAGCCATCGAGGGTGAGCAACTAAAACAGGTTTGATTATTATAAATATTTCGCATATGATTTATTTGCATCTGATGCTGATCTAGTTAGTAGAGGTTTTCTGACTCAGCAAGAATTGGATTATTACAAAAACTTGAATGCGACAGTGATTTCAAATATAGATTGCAATTAGATATGAAAAATATTTTAACTTTAAGCATCTCCATTTCTATTTTCTACATGAGCCTTAACTGTAAAATACTTAATTCATCTCAAGCTAACTCCGATATATCATTAAGAATTATTAATGATTTAGTTAAGTCTTGGTATTCCCCGTTAATAAAAAGTGATGTTTGTTATGAAGATACTTTGAATATTTTCATTAATGATACTTTAACATGGCGAAGGCCGAAATTGTTAAGTAGTGACACAATTCAGCAAATTTTAAGTTTTTTTAATATAATTCCAGAAAGATACGAAGCTCAAATAATCTCTGATAAAAGGACAAGCTATCCTGATTTTCTAAAAAAACGAGGAGTTATTTCAAATTATGCTTCCACTATGGGATGTAAAATGTATTATTTTTCTCAAGCCTATAAAAC
>JBDUAU010000381.1:0-2029 GCA_040004485.1 Saprospiraceae bacterium | reverse complement strand
TTTTTCAGGAGATTTAGGGAAAAAGAACAAAAAGCATTAAGTCCCCTTTTTCAGGGGATTTAGGGGCAAAAAGCGGTTATTAAGTCCCCTTTTTCAGGGGATTTAGGGGAAAAGGAAAATGTTATCATTTAAAATAAATCGTATACTCCAACTTACAAGGATATTTTCCATCTGCACAACTCCATGCAGGACCCATTTTAAGAAGGCGGATTGCTTCTTCTTCATATTTTTTTCCTCCTGAAGAAGCTAATACTTTTACGCGGGCCATCTTTTGTCCTATGGCAACATTAAATTCCAGCTTCACCATTTTAACCGTTGGATCAAAAGTATTAGCTAAAGGAAGTAGGGTATTTGCGTTCAGATATTCGCTAAAACGGATATTAGCACGTAAAGACCTATAAGTTTCTTCATCACTAGGTGAAATTTGTCCGGGCTTCAGAATATATACATCGTCTGTCTGAGATGATTTTAATTTAAGTATAATATTGGTATTGCCCTGTGCGATATTTGCAGACATGAGCGGATAGCCAGTATAATTAATGATGACATCAGCAACAGTATCAGGAATATAAAAATCAAAATTTCCATCTACATCAGTTAATTCAAACAGATTAGTATTCGATAAATGAATGGCTGCAAATAGGATGGGTTCTCCGGTAATTTCATCAATTACTTTCCCGGCAACACGCATAGCCATTATATCCGGACTCATCTGATTAGCATAGTACCCCTCATCCTTCTTTGAATTCAATTTCGAAGATGTGGCACCCGCAGCCATAGATTTATCAGCACTCATTTCTACTGCAGACCTTCCGGCTGGTTGAGTTGCAGGCGGAGCAGGAGATGTCACAACAGGTTCATTAGATATTTCATTTTCATTGTCCTTTACTTCTTCAGAAGCAATATTTCCATCAATATGTTTAGCATCATCAATGGGTGTGTTCAGGTTATCCTTTTCACTTTTAGTTTTTTGACCTGATTCTTTTCTTGCTAATGATGGTTCCGATTCCCGTTTTACATCTTCTTTTACTGCAGTCTGGCCATTATCATTTCCGGCCACAGAAGATGACGAAGCAGAAAAATCATCTGTCAGACTATCAGCTTCAGTCAATTGAACTTCAGTAGAATGTTCTACTGCAGAAGACGTATTTGGTTCAGCAGCGACAAAAACAGCATCACCTTGTTTTTCAATGTAAAACATAACTGCCCATGTAGCCAGTATCAACACTAATGAAGCTGCCACAGCAGGTATGATCCATCCTTTTGAAAGCGGCAATATTTTTGGACGTCTGGACGCATTCTTTTGCTGTATACGATCAGCAATGACTTTGAGTAATACAGAATGGTCATGATCAGGATTGGCCTGATAACCTTCCATCGCATCCTGTACAAATGGATCTGTCTTCGCCAGCTCTTCCATGCGCAGGCGATCCTCTGCAGTCAATGTACCTGCATGAAGATCATGGATCCGATCCTGTATCCACTTATATGTTTTTTCCTGATCCAAGTTTTTGTTTACTAAGCATACATTTTTTCAAATTGCGCCGCCCATTCTGAATATTCGATCGTACATGATCCATCGGAAGAAGCGTCAATTCACAAATATCTGCATATGATTTTTTCTCAAAATAAAACATCCTGATGCATATCTTTTGTTTATCAGGTAGTTCTTCGATACATCCATTCAACCGTTCTTCCTGATCTTCCGATACAGTTAACTCAAAAGCGTCATCCTCCTGATGCCATTCCTGACCATTTTGCATAATGTGATCATCCAGAGACACTGTTAAAGAATTGCTTTTTTTGCGCAATACCTGCAGACAATGATTTTTGCTCACCATATAAAGCCATGCGGGGAAATTTTCAACTTCATGATTGGGAATTTTCCGGTTGACATGTTCATAGATGTCCATGACAGCATCCTGCGCGAGTTCAGGCTGGCCGAAATATTTCAGGCATACACCATACACAAGTTCCATATATCGGAGATACAACGTGCCCAGTGCATCGCGGTTTTCCCCGGTGCGAT
>JBDUAU010000631.1:0-6733 GCA_040004485.1 Saprospiraceae bacterium | reverse complement strand
AAAATCGCACAAAAACTAACTGACGCAGGTTATGGTATTATCACAGGAGGCGGCCCGGGCATCATGGAAGCAGCCAATAAAGGAGCAAGTTTGCAAGGAGGTGTTTCTGTTGGGTTGAATATCGACCTACCGTTTGAACAATCACACAATGTGTACATTGATGATGACAAGAATTTAAGCCACAGATATTTTTTTGTACGTAAAGTAATGTTTGTAAAATATGCCCAGGCCTTTGTTGTGTTACCTGGTGGATTTGGAACAATGGATGAACTCTTTGAAGTACTGACCCTGATACAAACCAAAAAAATAACTCAGGTCCCTGTCATTATGGTAGGAAGTTCTTTCTGGTCAGGATTAAAAGATTGGATCATCCAGGCCATGCTTGAAAAAGAACACAATTTAAATCCGGAGGACCTTGATCTTATGCCTATCATCGATGATCCGGACGAAGTCGTCCAGTATATTAATAATTTTTATGCGGAACGAGGACACCAGCTTATCCCAAATTATACTCTATAATTTGATGCCGGAAAAGATATGGGCAGATCAGTGACTGATAATGAGTCCTTATAATTCATTGGACCACACACTCAATTCAATTTATCCCTTTGCATCAAATTTTACTATTATATTTTCCCATCCAAGAATAACGCTATGTCCTTTTATGTCAAATATCATGCGTTCGTAAAACTCAGGTGAATGATCTGAAGGAGTAGTTATGCGTAGCACATCTTTACTGGAGTCATATTTGAAAGCACCCCATTGATCCCAGACAGAATTGAAAATAAACGTCCATTCCCTTTCTCCCGGAATGGTAAATAAGCCATATTTCCCTGCGGGTAATTTTTGGTTATTAATAGTTAGATCTTTATTTGTTTCAAATATAGTGGCTTCATTAGCACCTGTTCTCCAAACCTGATTATAGGGCACAAGGCCACCCCATATTTCTCTACCCTTCACTGAAGGAGAGGAATAATTGATGGTTACCTTTGCACTGTCGATCAGAGCTGAAACTTCGGCTGGAGGACTTGGACGTAGCGTTTTATCCCCTTGAGCAGATGCTGATGTAGCAAAAAGGACCACCAGGAAAAGAAAGCAAAAGGATAGAGATGAATTCTTCATAGTTATGATTTAAGAATGTTAAAATAGGTCGTTTTTATTTGATTTCAAAAGAATGAATATAATTATTCAGTCAAGTTGGCTAAATAATTAATAATACTTGTTCCCATCATTGATTAATATAATATTTTAAGATAGCTGACATAAATTTAACTTCCAATTTTAAACCGGAGGACCAAAGGAACTATTTCTCCGCCAGACATATCGGATTCTGCTTGTATCTTATCTATTGAATAGGTAATTCTATCTGATGAAAGCAGTTGAGAACCGAAGACTCTCTTTAATTTCTTATTGAAATCCTGAATCGTACTCGATTTTAAAGAGTTGAGATATTCATTCAGGTGTGTGATTGGTTTTCCGGATATTAGAAAACACCAATACTCAATCCCGGGAGAATCTAAACTAAGGGCTGAATATTTCCCTGGTATTGAAAGCTCTATCTTTGGAATGGTAATAATTGCGCTTTCATGATTTCCTTCAAATTTACTATCTAAGAGGCCATCTCTTGGCCAATGAACTTTAATATTATTTTTAGCATCCACTGAAAAAACATAGAAATAAGCATCTTTCCTTGTTTCTAAAAGTGTAGGTTGAAGTAGGTCACCCTTCAAGGAACTACCTTTGGTCAATTCATAATATCCGTTTATCCACCTTACTGGTTCCTCATGGAAAGTAAGTTCATTCATTTCAGAAAAAGCAGGCTTATTCAAAATAATGGAAACAGCGAGGTCATAAAATCTTATTTTCTCTCCCTCAGGAATGAACATATATCCATAACGGCAATATTTGCCGAAATCGCGATACTTAATCCAGACAAATCCTGAATTTGCCCAACTAGTACCCCAGCTATTCATCACTTCAAAAGCTTCCCTTCCATCATCAAAACCAACCACAACCATCGAATGACCACCATTGGTAGTCGTATCCCCTATACCGGCATACCAATATTCATCACCAGGGGGAATATTTTCAAAATTTTTCAGTAACAATATTCCAATGACAACCGGTTTTTTTTGAACGAGACTTAATTTGGTCCTTTGCACTTTTACAGAAGGAGCATCAGCCGAACCAAATACAGTCATAAAATCTTTAATCCTAAAATGATGAGCGAATTCTATTTCCTTTTCTGTTGGGACCCTATCGCATTTATTTTTAAGTTTATCAAAATCCTTCGACCTTACATCTCCTTTGTCACGAATTAGTGTAGCGGCATCTGAAATGTATGCTCCGAAATCACAGCTTCCCTTTTTTATTTGATTATAAATAAAAAGTGCGGAGAAAGCGTTACGAGTAATTGAATCCTTATTCCCTCCCCACTTTTTTTCTATTGCCTGCAGGATGGAGAGCGCTCCATATCCGCAGGCCCAGCCTGCGCATGAAGAAATGAATCCCTGGTCCTGAGGCTCCGGGCAATATAATCTTAGATCCACTTTATAAATTCCTTTTAATGTCTCCAGTTCAGCTTTACTTCCTTCGTCATAGACAGGCATCTTGTTTTGATGCTCATGTAACTGATCATTGAACAAAAGTCCTTGCGAAAGAACCTGAAGTGAGGTAAGCAAAATAGTGAAACTGGTGAAAATATATTTGATTCGCTTTATCGACAATATTACCTTACTAATGATTCTTTTCACTTGTAAATTCTTAAGACTAATTCTTAACACACCGTATATAATATCTCTGATCATTCTCAGCAAACTGGATGGCGAAAACAGAAGAACTACCAGACTTATTAAAAAAAGTATTATGAAATTTATCCGAAGCCCAAAAACCAATAGAATTCCCTATATCACTGCAAGCTTCTGGCCCAGGGAAACAAGATCCACCCATCAAAAAATTCATCTTGGATAAACCTCCAGGTAAAAATGCCAAACTATCGCCTGAATAAATTGGACCATTTCCGGTAATAATTTCTGTCCAACCATAGGTCTTAAAAAGATCTGACCATTCTGTTGTAGTGGCAAGATGCCAACCATTAAGACAAGCAGAAGCAAGTGCCAGACTATTATACATCCTGCCAAATGTATCACATCTTACATTCGCCTCATTATAACAATTGGAAAAGGCATTTGAAGTATTAAAATTTAGGTTCTCTGCCAGCCAACATTTACCTGGCATACTCAGATTGTGGCTTCCATCGTCCGCGATCCAAATTGTCTTATATGATTTGCCATCCCTTGGGTCGACGATAGTCTGACCACACTGGAATGGGCCTGCATTATCAATTCTGTCCAAGTTACAGGACATAAAAAAGATGTAGACAATCAACATTGCCAACCCAAAATGAAAATATTGATCCTTTTTCATGAATATTAAATTTTAAGAACACTTCATCCCTAATTTAATTCATTCCAGGATTTGAAGCGGTAAGGTTGTATCAGGTACTGTTCGAGCATGGATTCGTTGTATTTTTTCATTTCAGCTTTAATTGTTTGAAACATCTGGAAAGCAATCTTTCCATACTTTATTATTTCTGGAAGTAGAAGCAATAAAGGAGTTCCCGTGATTCTTCCATCTGTGACACGGGCAAGTTGACGCTGATAATTATTAGCATAAAACTCTTTTGCGGCATTCAGCTCACCTTCGATCTGGCTGGCATAGTCATCAGGATATTGAATAATAAATTTCCTTTTCTGCCGGTTAAGGATGTCGTCCTTTACTTTATACAGAATTTGATTAAAGCGTTCAGCAGATGTATTATAACCATCCATTACCGCAGTAATATCCTCCTGTGAAAATCCAGTTTGTATCTTCTTAAAATCCCTGACAGACTGTTCTGCACGTTTCCTGGCTTCATCATATTTCTTAATAAACTCAGTATTGAGAAATTGATTAAGTCCCCAATATGTCGAAGATCCCTGCCCAAAACTAAAGGAAGAACAGAACAGGAAAAGTGATAAGATGTAAAATGTTGAGCAACGCATTGGCTGTTTTATTTATTAAAAGTTAATGGCAATGCCGGCAGAAACCGCATTTCCGGATCCCACATCCACGATTGGCTTAATATTCCATTTAGGTGTGGCGTCGGTGGTCTTCCCTGCACATTTTTTATTGTATTTACTGATTTGAATAAGTCTCATCACCATCACGACCCCTCCTGCAATGATGACAGTGCCTCCTCCTGCCGTTAACCAGGTACCTTTTTTATGTTTACTGTTAGCGTCCAGATAAAATTGCTCCCTTGTCGTTTCCGAAAAAACGCTGGCATTTGGATCCAGGTTATTTTTATAAACAGTATATAAATCTTTTGAATCACTTTCCGATTTTAAACCGCTTAGCACAAGCGCGGCGCCTGTGGCAGCGACGCCGCTCAGACCGGCGTATACAGGAATCATTTTCATTGGAATACAATCAGGGGCATTCGTTTTTGAAGAGACTTCAATCTTCAGTGACCCAGAAAGTTCTGATAAATCCTTCATGACGTCCCAGACAATTCGTTTCCCATAGCCTGGAGTAATATTCGGACCTACATCTCCGGATAAGGCCTGGGCTGTTACAACTTCTCCGTCAAGTATAATTTTAACGGCAATATTATAATTAGGAATACCTGACCTCCTGGCCAAATCATAGGTGACCGTCACCTTATCACGGTCATCACTCACCTGAGTTACAACATTACTCACTGCAGGAGGAGTTGTCTGGCTCCTTGCGTACCCTGAAAGGATAACGATGATGTTTAAAGAAAGAAATAATTTCTTCATGATTCGATTAGATTTCAATTAACTATAAATATGGGAAGATCTCCGATATCATTCCTGGAAAGCAAAGGATTTTGAGGTTTGCTTTTTACTACTTTCACCATATCTGATACTTCTTTTTTCAGATAAGCCTCCAACTCCAGGAGTGTGATGATACCGTTTTTATCGATATCGGCCAATCCATCCTTCATTCCTTTCAAAATGCCCTCTGTAAAAGCTCCATTCTGCCATTTCACATCTTCGTATGATTCTTCATCTTTGCTGCTGGAGGTCAGGATTGCAAATCCCTTCGGAGCATCCCTGATATCATGAATGGCGCTGAGTATATCCGTTGCATTTGCCCTGGCTCCGCCACTATGACAGGCATCTATTAATATCAGCTTTTTACAAGGTATTTCATCCAGATAAGCTAAAATGTCATTTTTATAAGATACTGAGGTGGAACTTCTTCTTTCAGGTGAGTAATCGCTCCCCTGAATTCTGAAATCTCCGTGATCATCGATAAAGCCATGTGAAGAAATGAAGAGAATCACAATATCGTCTTCTGCTATTTGTCCTGTCCGTAATTTAGTTTTAATGGTTTCTATCATTCCCCTGATTTCGCCTGTGGTAGCAGCTTCTCCAATCAATGTATCAATCTGTACGTTATTAAATAACCTAAACGTATTACGGGATTGTTTTGCATAGAGAAGTGCAAAATCACGGGCATCCTTATAGGCATATTTTAAATTTAATTTCGTACCTATCGAAAGTAAGTAAACGTTTGGCCGGACTGGAGAATAATTAATTTTAAGATTCTCGGATTCAATGCTACCGGTGCTTGTCTGAATTTTAAGTGCAACTTCATTGATATCAAGATTTTCATCAAGCCTCACAATATCTTTGAATATATAATTTCCTGTTTCCCCAACCAATGTAGCTATGGACGAAGGGCTTAAGTATTTCTTATTGACTAATACCTGAATATTTTCCTTTTTGATCATCTCAGGACTTGTGATATTAAGTCTGATTGCGAATTCCTTTGCTTTTGTAGAAAACATTTCACCCCGAAGCGAAATTGCATCGGGGTCAATCCAGATGATTCGCGTAGAACCCGTCACAGGAGAAGCCTTAATTTTGATTCCTTTCATGTCTTTGATCAGAATTCGTTCCGCAAAGAACCTTTGATCCGCGCCTTTCGTCACCACGACCTGGATTGCATTTGATCCGGTATTGACTGGCACATGCATGACCATAATTTGATCTTTGTATTCAGGTCGTTTTAACAGACTTACTTCATCTGCTTTATTGCTTAATAATTTACCATTAATATAAATGTCTATTTGATCAGAGTTGACGATGGTTGAAGAAGTAATACGAATCCGTATTTCAACTTTACCTCCAACCTCACTAATATTAACTTCTGCTGGTGAAGGAGATAACCATTCAATATTTACCGTATTCGATTTAGGTTTAGGTGGAAGAAGGACAACTGTACTACCTGAACTTTCTTCTGTGCTGGTACTTTTAAATGAACCAGCCTGCTTAATAGGGCCGCAGGCAGCCACCACAAAACAAAAGATTAATATTCTTACGGCTATATTCCTTTTCATCTAGATCAGCGTTCAATAATAGAAAAAGTTCTCTCCTGATTTGCTGTAAAAGATACAAATGAATTCCACATTTTTATGATTCTTTCTTTTTTGTTTATTAAAAGCTCTTCTCTATTCTTTTTCTACCGAAATGAAGATATAGTCATCTGTTTTTCCTATGATTGTGTAACCCGATACTTTTTTTTCATCACCTGATTTTAAAAATATCATCCTGTATCGCACAGGTTCATTTATGTCGTAAGAAAAATTAATATTTTGAATTCTCTGAATCTTGCTAGGCATCCAGTTTAAATATTGTCTAATCTCCTGGCCGTTAAGCCGGTA
>JBDUAU010000002.1:0-22492 GCA_040004485.1 Saprospiraceae bacterium | reverse complement strand
GCAAATATGGCGGAGTAGCTATATAGACAAGATCGATGCTGTCATCAGCAAGTAAATCTGAAATATTCTTATGAAATTTACCCTTCACCTCAAGGGCCATCCTTCGACCGGATGCTTCATTGATGTCGGTCACACCAACGATTTGAATACCGTCAATTTTCAGAAATGCTAAAGCTGCAAATTCTGCGAATTCCCCGGCGCCTACAATCCCAATATTCATCAGCAATGACCAAGTAGTATCCATATAATGGCAAAGACAACTATCGTCCCCAGGCAACCCCCGCCTAATTTGTAAGCTCCATATCCGGCAAGTCCCCCTCTTAATAAATTATTCATATCTATTCATTTAGTTTAGTGAATTATTGTTGATATCAGATGAAATCTATTTCGTCTTTTTCTCTGTTGGCTTGCCATCATATTTCTCCGGGTTTTCTTCCGCGCTCTTTTTTGTTTTCCGGATAGTACCATCTTTGTGATGAGGAGGTGAATAAATAGTATACACCTTCAATTTTTTACGGCTATCTGTATTGATGATATTATGTCTTGCCCCGGCAGGAACCACGACAGCATCCCCGTCTTTTAGTTTATAAACATTGCCGTCAATGATTGATTTTCCCCTTCCGCTTTCAACCCGGAAAAACTGGTCATTTCCTGCATGTATTTCAGATCCAATTTCCTCCTTTGGTTGCAAAGTCATTAACACCAGCTGGCTATGTTTAGAGGTATATAAAACCTTGCGGAAATTTCCATTCTTCTTCGTCTCTTTCTCAATATTCGCTTTATAACCTTTCATATCAAAACTAGTTTATACTCAACAATTAAAATTCGTTAAGTAGAACAACCTGTATGTAAAAAAGTTACCATCACGGAGATTTTTTGCTCAGGTTTATTTCCCAAACCGCTTAAAAATGGCCTTGTCAAGCTCTTCTCTATGGGAGGGATGTGCTATAGAAACAAGTGCCTCAGCTCTTTGCTTCAGATTTTTCCCAAAAAGATTCACTGCACCATATTCAGTGACGACATGTTGAACATGCGCCCTAGTCGTCACTACTCCGGCTCCGGTTTTGAGAAATGGGACAATTTTCGATGCGCCCTTATTTGTAGTCGAGTTCATCGCAATGATAGGCTTACCACCTTCTGATAAAGCTGCACCTCTCATAAAATCCATCTGCCCTCCTACTCCGGAGAACTGATACATGCCGATAGAATCAGAACATATCTGGCCAGTAATATCAATCTCGATCGCCGAATTGATCGCCACCACTTTAGGATTCGTCCGAATGACCTTTGTATCGTTGACATATTCAATATCCAGAAAAACCACCTGCGGATTGTCATCAATAAAATCATATAATTTCCGGGTACCAATAGCAAATCCTGTCACTAATTTTCCGGGATGTTTTTTCTTGTACTTATTCGTGATGATTCCTTTCTCAACCAATGGAATAATACCATCAGAAAACATTTCGGTATGAATGCCCAAATCTTTATGCCCGTCGAGACATGACAACACTGCATCAGGAATAGCACCGATACCCATTTGCAATGTAGATCTGTTGTCTATTAACTCCGCACAATACTGTGCTATCTTTCTGGATGTATCTGTCGCCAGGTCGTGATAACTTACTTCCGGCAAGGGTTCATCAACATATACTAATGCATCAATTTCACTGATGTGCAAGATGCCATCGCCATGTGTTCGTGGCATTTGTGGATTCACCTGGGCGATGACGTGTTTCGCATTGTGTACGGCTGACCTGGCAATGTCAATAGAAACACCCAATGAACAAAACCCATGCTTATCAGGAGGCGATACATGTACCAATGCCACATCAATCGGCAAAATATTCCGTTCAAAAAGAAGATGTATTTCACTCAGAAATATCGGGATATAATCGCCATGCACACTGTCGACGATATCCCTTACATTTTGGGAAACAAAAAGGGAATTTATAAAAAAACTTTTCCCAAAATCAGGAACATTAAAAATATCATCCCCAAGTGTGCTGATACTAATCAATTCAACATCGGATAATTCATCTTTTCGTTGAAACAATGCCCTTAATAAATGGAGCGGTGTCGCTGCACTACCATGAATAAAAATCCGGTTTCCGGATTCAATACGTTTGACAGCATCTGTTGCTGAAATATAAACAGGATGTTTCATAATTTAATCTGATAAACTATATAAAATAACCTAGTATTTTGGATTGTACATATAGGCTGCAATGCTTTGTCTTATATTCTCCGGCCGGGGAACCTGGGCAAGTCCTGAATTATATATTTTTTCAGCGACAGCAGTAGCTATATCAAGCGATATACTTCGAATGTCCTTTAGGGGAGGATAAACAGATCCCCGTTCGATATCTTCTTCACTGACGATATGCGCCAGTGTTTTAGCTGCAGCGAGAAATAAAGTATCCTGCACAAATTTAGCTTTGCAGGCCACAACACCTAACCCAATACCGGGAAATATATAAGCATTGTTCCCCTGTCCTGATTTATAAACCTTCTCTTTAAAGGTTACTTTATCAAAGGGACTTCCACTGGCGAAAATAACTTTTCCATTACTCCAGTTATAGGCTTGTTCGGCTGTACATTCTGCCCTGCTCGTCGGATTTGATAGTGCAAAAATGACAGGACGTTCATTGATATTACACATCAACTCAACGATTTCTTTGGTAAAAGATCCTGGTGCGCCAGTCGCTCCAATCAAAACATTTGGTCTGAACTCTTTAATGGCCTCGACGAAATTCAGCGGTCCATGATGTTGCGCGTACGCAGCTTTATGTTTCACAAGATCCTTTCTGCCATCAACCACGAGGCCACTACTATCCACAAACCAAAGTCTGTTATACGCTTCTTCCCTGCTCAATCCTTCCTCTACAAATGCAGTAACCATTAAATCTGCAATCCCTGTAGCTGCAGAACCGGCACCTAAAAATAAAACTTTTAACTCTTTATACGGAACTCCGGTAATTCGTCCTGATGCAAATATTCCTGCAAGAGCAACTGCTGCTGTCCCCTGTATATCATCATTGAAACAAGTGACCTTGCCCTTATATTTATTTAAAAGTGTATACGCATTTGGTGTTGAAAAATCTTCAAACTGAATGAGTGCGTCCGGAAATTTATTTTGCACAGCCATAACAAATTCTTCAACCAAATCAAAATACTCTTGACCCTTTACTCTTTCAAACGGATAACCGATATAAAACGGATCGTCACGCAATTCTTTATTGTCTGTACCTATGTCCAGCATCACCGGCAGACATTGCGATGGATGTATGCCTGCACATGCTGCATACAGTGCAAGTTTTCCTACAGGAATACCCATACCATTTGCGCCTAGATCTCCAAGCCCAAGGATACGCTGTCCATCTGTCACCACGATAACGCGTATATCTTTTTGAGGCCAGTTGTCCATTAACTTTTCAAAATCTCCTTTATCCTCGGGTGTGATATACAGGCCCTGGGCATGACGATAGATATGTGAAAATTCTTTACATGCCTGTCCGACAGTAGGCGTATAGATAAGAGGCATGATCTCTTCAATATTTTCAATGACCGTACGAAAAAACAATCTCTCATTCCGGTCCTGAAGGGCAGAAAGAAAAATATATTTTTCAATATCATATTCCTTTCTCCGCATATTGCCCAGGATCCTTTTAATCTGTCTTTCCTGGCTTGACACAACATAGGGTAACAAACCCCTCAATTTCAGCCTTACACGGTCTTCCCTGCTGAATGCTGTGGATTTGTTAAGGGTTTTATCCTTTAGCAAATCAATATTTTCTCTTTGCACTGTCATTTCTTAACCTGATTTCTAAAAATTATACCCCAGCATACCTCATTTCCTTAGTCAGCTGCTGTTCTCTGATCGGGGCTGCAAGATACATTAAGCCTATAACAGACTTTCTCTTCAACTACTTAAAAAAGTAACGCTGTACATTAGCCGGGATGAAAAAATACCTGCATGCGGAGGTTTGGTGGAAAGAAATCGTTTTTTACCAGATCTACATGCCCAGCTATTGTGATAGCAATGGGGATGGTTTTAGTGACTTTAAAGGGATGATCAGCAAACTTGATTACCTGCATTCCATGGGGATAAAAGGCATCTGGCTAACGCCATTTCTTCGGTCACCCAAAATTGATAATGGGTATGATGTGGCCAGTTATAGAGATATCGATCAGCAATATGGTGAAATGAATGATTTCAACATGTTTTTAGAAGAAGCTCATCAAAGAGACATCAAAGTGATCATTGACATGGTCTTTAACCATACATCTACTGATCATGCATGGTTTCAGGAATCTCGAAAATCGAAAGACAATCCCTATCGTGATTATTATATATGGCGTGATGAACCTAATAATTGGGAGTCATTTTTCGGTGGAACTGCCTGGGAAAAAGATCGGCTGACAAATCAATATTACTATCACAAATTTGATATCAGGATGGCTGATCTCAATTGGTCAAATCCGATGGTGCGAAATGAGATACAGGATGTCATTCGGTATTGGTTACATAAAGGAGTTGATGGTTTCAGGCTTGATGTGATCAATTTTTTGACAACCGATCAGAATTGGACTGATAATCCGATTGAAGATGGCAAGCAGAATCACATACATGATATGGATCAGCGTGGGGTGAAGGATGCAATGCGATTTATAAAATCTACCATGCAGGAATTTGATCAGCGATTTGTCGTTGGTGAAATCGGAAGTGATAAGCTTGAGATACTTCATCAATACCAAGCACCTGACCTGATGGATGTTGTATTCAATTTCAATTTTGGAAGCATTGAAACTTTCTCTGCTGATAGGATTTTTCAGGAAATTCAAAAGATGGATTCTGTCCTGAGTGATTACCCAACATTATTTTTTGGAAGTCATGATATGCCGAGGATGATCGATCGCCTTGCAGATGGTGATACAGATAAAGCCTGTGCACTGGCTGCACTGATGTTGACAGCTAAAGGAGTTCCTTTTATTTATTATGGTGAAGAAATCGGAATGCATAATATCCACGCATCTGATGCGAGTGAAATCATAGACATACAGGGAAGAACACAATACAGCATGGCTCTTGATGCAGGTAATGTGATAGAAGAAGCACTTAAAACAGGCAATAAACATAACCGGGATAAATCACGCAGTCCGATGCAATGGAATGATGATACGTTTGCAGGATTTTCCAAACATAAGCCCTGGATTAAAGTAAATGAAAATTATAAACAGGTCAATGTAGCTTCTCAACAAAAGGAAGTTAACTCCGTCTGGAATGTTTATCATGCGCTTATTGAATTGAGAAACGTAGAGAAGACATTGCAATATGGAGATTATGGGGAGTTGGAATTAAAAGACCAAAGAATATTATTTACTAGAATGTATCAGATTGAAAAAATAACCGTCATCATAAATTTCGGTGCTTCTGTAAATATCGCATTGCCTGCAAATGCTACAATATTAATAGGCAATAAAATATTGCAATCCAATCGGTTTTTAATTTATAAAGAGATTGAAGTTTCACCGCAAATTAACGCAGAATAATTTTTTAAAATTGAGAAGATGTGCCCGAAAATAGTCCAACAGGAAAACTAATACTATTGACGCAAATTGATTGAAATAGAACGACAATCAGCGTTAATAACTTTGCAATAATTTCTGCGTCATTAGCGTTCAAAAAAAATAAGAACACTGATCTTCATGATTTTTCATGATTATTCATGATTACCTTCGATCACCTTTAGCGTTAATATTATTTAAAATAATTTCTGCGTCATTAGCGGTCAAAAATCACAAAAACCAATTCGCGTTAATATTTTTGAATAAATTTCTGCGTTATTTGCGGTGAAAAGAACTAGAGAAAAAATTAGCACTAATAACATTTAAAATAATTTCTGCGTCATTAGCGGTAAAATGTAAAAAGATCAATCAGGTATTTGCTTATCTCTGTTCTTTTCATTTATGGCCATAGCGTAGTTTTGTTTAGAAGCTTGCCTTTCACTCAGCACAGCATAAATAAGGATACCTATTGCGGTTCCGAAAAAACACCACACAGATACAAGTGCAGGCTGGAAATATAACCTGGTGATGACATACGAGATCAGGATCAGAATACCCATGGCCTGAACCTTGAAATTCTTTGATGCTAGTGGTGGTCCTATTGTGGCGATCAGATAAAATCCGGCAGCGATGGGCATCAGGCTACGCGGATAATCCAGCTTGTAAAAAATATGATCATTGATGATACTGGCATTGATACTGAATGTAAACATGCAATACAAAAAGTAACACGATGCCACAATCCCGGATGCTAAAAAGAGCCTGATGATTTTCTTTCGCCATAGATCTTTTTCAAAACGTAAAATGGCGACTGGAAGAAATAATGGCCACAAGGCCTGGGCGATGATCAAAAATCCAATCGTGGCTGCTGTCCGTAAGTTTTCCCAACTCGCATAGGTCAAAGACATCCAGACTGCACCTTCTGTAAACTGTTGAACACTAAAAAGCAAAGGCAGCGCCGCCAGAACATATTCTGAAGGCTCTTTAGCTTTTCTGATCGAAACAACTCCTAAAATACCAAGGGCTACACCTGCACCAACACTTGCTGTAGTCGAAAAACACATATTTACTTACGTTTTTACCATTAAAAAGGATGCGAAACTAATGAAACTTTGGAAAGTGGATGTTAAAATTCCACAACCCGAATTTAAGGCTAACCTTTGAATATCAACCCAATAAATATCAAAATTATTCAGTATTACATCAATTCCCCTTCAAAAATAAATAGGATCCTGGAGATTTCATGTCATTATTTTATCATCTGCACATAAGCCCCAATATCGTTGTGAACCGGCTGCATGGAATGAAGATATTTCCACAATACAAGTAATCCAAAATGCAAAATTGCTTTACATTTTGGTCCACGGATGAAATGCATTCTTTACATCTCTCAATGGGGATCTCAAATCCGGAAAATGGCGTATCAGTACATCTTTCATCGTCATATTCTGCACCCAATCCATCCCGGGTTTTGTATAAATCAACGGCTTGAAATCTGATGATAAAAATCTGTCACTCTTAAGTCTTCTTGAAGCCATCAGAATAAATATCCTGAACGCTGTGTCACTGAATCCAAAACCCTTCGGCAGCGGCTCACTCAACATCCCCACCTGCAAATCCACTTTCTCAATATCACCGCCATATATATCGCTTATTTCTTTCGCCAATTCCTTATTGCCACCTGTAAGTTGTTCGAAATCTTTTGCAGGTTTCATATGAATATGTCTGCGAAACGTATTGTATCTCGGAACACCTCTTTCGCGGTCGCGAAGAATATCAACTGTAGCCATATCAAGATGCTTACCATCAGGCGTCGTCACATCCCGAAGAAAATTTGGAAAATTGTGAATAGTGATTGCACCCGGATACGTGATTCCGAACGAATAAAACAGATCCTGAAAGGAGAGGCCTTGCTCCATCGGCTTACGTGCTTTCTCAAAGATCACATCATTCATATCAGCCGTATAATTATAAGCTCCGTTTTTCAGATTGTAAAAAGGAATATTATCCGGTAGCAAAGTATGCAGACGATACACCGATACAAATTCTTCTGTAAGCGAGAAAGGTGCATCATGATGCTCAACCGGCGATCCGGGAATACCACTCATCACTTCTCCTTCACCGATGCGGCCCCACATCTTATATAATTTCTCTCCAAGCAATCCCCACCAGTTGGCATGCATCGCGATTTGTAATGCAGGATGCGGTAGTATCGCCGGTGTCCACTCCACAGTATGGATCTTGGCCATGAGTGCGCAATTGACTAACCGCGCTGTATCAAAAAGCTGATCGCTTGTCCATTCAGGATACTCTCTTTTCAGATGATCACATATCGCATTATGTTCGAGTGCAAATAATGTATGTAATAATTCCAAACCTGTCCACCAATTGTCTGTAAATCCCGATATCGGAATACCCCGATAATCACGTGGCAGAAAATTACCTGAACCATCTGCTTCAATAAATAATTTTCCATCGATCGCATTTCCACGGAGAAGATGTGTCTGCTCCTCTGTCGAACCATAGATCTGTGATCCATCCCACCAATGTGTGTTCTTGTTGCGATAAGCCGGATACTTGCGATCGATTTCATTCAACGGTGTATCTGCCAGTGTCCGGTGGATCTTCATTTTATCTTCTGACCATGTATCACCTGCAGCTAGTGGAACTTCTATATTTTCATCGCTGTCATAATGGCCAAACCAATCATGCACCATAAATTGTATCCAGGGTGCAGCGAGAAGATTGACGATAGTCGCAGGTTTGAATTCTGTACGTTTCATCAACTTTTCACTGATCAACCTTGGATTGGGCGTCAATAATTCTTCCATCGTAGGTGCGGCCGTGGCTTCGCGAGGCATGTTCCGACCCAGACGCATGCCGGTGCAGCCCATCAACGGTTGTTTAGTGTCATTGTACTTCCCGTCTGAATTGCGGATAGAATAATACTTGGCGTCGGGAAAAGGATTCGTCTTCAGATCTCCCTGATAATCAGGTGATGGATACGTGTCATGCAGATTATGGGCTCTCAATTCATGTCTGAAAGAAAGCAGATTGATGATACCTATCCATTTAGGCAAGCGGTGCCAGGCAACCACTTTATTGACGCCTTTAAATACACCTACCAGGGCACGTTGAGAAAGAGAAAGTTTCATGAGGGATGCAGGTTATACCGTTAGAAGGGCGAAATTATCACTTTCATTTGTTATTGTACAAAAGGAAAATCAGCAGCCTGGAACAGATGATGCAGATCATACATCCTATTCTGCGTGATCAGGGAATATGAAAGCAAAATCCCTTTGAAGACAATAAAGCGACTTCGTGGAATAGGAAATTAAATCTATTTCTCTATCTCGTTAAGAAAATCAATCACAGCCTGGTTGTTTTTTTCAGGTTGGTCAATCGTAGTTAAATGTCCTGAGTCATATATCAGGACAAATTTTGCTCCTGGCACGAGGCTTTGATAGTATTCCACGGTAGTTGGTTTAGCTTCATCATATTCACCTGCAATAAAAAGTGTAGGTACTTTTATTTCACCCAATCGATTAGTCCGGTCATAGTTTCTTAAACTTCCTGTCACCGTGAATTCGCTCGGACCACCCATGTGATTATATACATTCTCACCTACCTGTGCAAAACTGCTATCAAGGTCAGCAGGCCATGGATCTTTTCTCGACAGAAACAGATGATAATAATACATGACAGCTTGTTGGTAATCAGGGGCATCATAAGTCCTGCCTTTTTCATTCATAAAAATGACTTGCTGAATAGAATCGGGAAGCGTACTTATAAGATCACCGGCATCAGTCATCCACCTGGAGATGCTTAACGCCGGACTACTGAGAATCAAAGCCTTGATACCATCAGGGTGTGCAAGGTAATAATCTGTACCAAGCATCGTGCCCCAGGAATGACCAAAAAGGTAATAGTTTTTAAGTCCAAGATGATTCACTACAGTCCCCAATTCTTTTACAAAATGCTCTACATTCATCAATGAAGTGTCTCTTATCCGGTCTGATTTGCCACACCCTAACTGATCATAGAAAATAACTGGACGATCCTTCCCTAAAGCACCAAGTGACTTGAGATAATAACTGGGAATACCCGGGCCGCCATGCAAAACAAGTAATGGAGTCTTTTTGCCCTCACCTACTATACTGTACCATACTTTGCCGCCATCGACATCGATGAAGCCTTCACCGGGAGATAAATTTTTATTTCCCTGACAGCCCGTAAAAAATATGGATGTAAATAACAGCAAACCTAAATTTATAAATGAAATCAGCTTCATATCTATTTGTTTTACCAATTTGATTTTACAAAATAAAGAGCCGTTCCATCCGGATCTGTAAAGGTGAGCAATTGTCCTCCTCCATCCTGTGTTGATTTCGCTTCAATAGAAAGTTTAGCCAGCAATGCTTTAGCTTCTTCGATATTGTCAATACTAAAACCGATCGAAATATTTCCGGAGCCCTGAAATTCTTTCTCACTTGCAGGATGAATACCCAACACGATGCCGGGAGCCGTCATCTGCGCATAGTGATTGCCCCATCTGTCCTGAAGTGTTATACCCAGAGACTGATAAAACGGAATCGTTACATCCATGTCTTTAACCATGATGGTAACGTTGGATTCTTTTATTTTCATTGAAGAAAAGGTTATGAGATTATGAGGTTATAGGGTTATAAAGGCTATAAGGTTATTTTGCCTAATGATCTTTGCATATTGCCTTTTGGTTTATTGCATATTGATTTATTGCCATCCCGCAACATTTACTTCGTAATGGCGGGATCATCGCTGCGCTCGAATTGCTTATTGCCTTTTGAATATATAAATCCTGTAGTTTCCTCTTTGACTTTAATGGGTCTAACTTCAATACGGGCAGTCTGACTGAATTCAAATTCAGGATTTCGTTTGGCGATTTCGATGGCTTCTTCAATGTCATTTGCCCGGATGTGATAGTAGCCTACCTGGACAACACCTTTAGTGTTCAGTGGCACTTCTTTCCAATCTCCGCTTATACCTGAAACGACGCTGCCTTCTTTGACAAGTGGTTGTGCGATGATCAATTTATCTTCTTTTTTTAATTCGCCGATGTAACGTTCACATTTTTTGAGAAATTCCTTATGCTTGGCTTCGGGCCAGGATGCCTGATGTTCTATATCGTTTCGGATGAGTAACATATATTCCTTCATAGGAAAATAAATTGAAATGTGAATATTTAAATAAAAGAATTATTCCACCACAAATCGTTTTGGCAGGCTTCTTCCTTTTTCATTTTCAATATAGATGAAGTACAAACCGGAAGGCACCTGATCGAATAATAGTGTCTCATGATTTTCACCTTGTCTTGCAAGGAATTCGTTTTGTTGGATGGCATGTCCTAATAGATCGGTCACATACAATTGAGTTTTTCCCTGAGCATTTGCTGAATAATCAATATGCAAAACATGGTGCGCAGGTGATGGATAAAAACGAGTAATCGCCAATCCCGGATGTCCGGCTCCATGTTCTTCAATCGCAGTAATACCTTCCATCGAAGTTCCCTCCGCAAATACAGTAAATTCAACAGGTGCATAATTTCGAGAATCACTTGTCGGAACAACCCTGAAATAATATTTAGTATCAGCAGACAGTCCATAGAGATTCATCACCAGCGTTGAATCATTTTGCCCTATTATCTCGGGGTCACTCTCAAGACATGACAGTGTTGTAAAATCACCACATTGTCCTTCAAATCCCTG
Source organism: Saprospiraceae bacterium (assembly GCA_040004485.1). Taxonomy (GTDB): domain Bacteria; phylum Bacteroidota; class Bacteroidia; order Chitinophagales; family Saprospiraceae; genus Opimibacter. The sequence continues at coordinate 11,180 of JBDUAU010000002.1, read as the reverse complement.
TAGATGGAAATGTAAATATTCATACGTATCCGGTTCCGGTTCATTAAAATGAATGGTTATGGTTGCATCACCACCAGTGTAGTCAGTGACAAAACTGTACCATACATCGTATGCATACTCTGGCGTATCTCCATCGAAAGGATAACACAACTTCACACCCGAATTGGTAGCTCCGGCTGTGGATTGAGTACCAGGATCAACAAAATAACCGGGATAACTAGTGATGGAAATTGCATTCGCACAATCATCATTGTCAGGTTGCTGAGGACCCGCGGAAAGACAAAGAGAAAATTGAGCCGCAGTATTATCATCCAAAGTATAAATCTGTATCCAATATGTTTGTCCCGATGCAAGACCTGAAATATCATCTATCCCCGGTGAATCAAAACATTCCTGAAGAATTAAATGATCACAATCACCTCCGAATACCTGCATTCCCAATTTGCTACCGAGACTTGGTTTAAGTTTGAACAAAGCAGATGTATGACCTTGCGGCAATTGAAAGCTAAACCATGCATCATCATCCGTATTACCGATACAGGCATCAATATCTGATGTACTGAATAGTGTCGTGTGCGAAGTTACTTGCAAACACAAAATGCTTTCTTCCTGTAATGATCCAAAAGGAAAAGCCTGAACACAAAAATCATTATTGATAGGTTGAGGCAAACTCAGTTCAACTTTATAGGAAGAATATTCATATGGAGTAGAATTATAAACACGAATAAAATAGGTATCACCTTCAACAAGATTCATAAATACATTTGAGCCATTAATATTTCCAAAGCAATCCAGAAAAGTAAGATTGCCACAATCACCTTCGTATAACTCCAATACGAGATCAGCATCATCATTGTGTCTGAATAATACACGGTCATGTCCAAACGGTACTATAAAACTCAACCAGACATCATCTTCTCCATAACCTATGCATGCTTTGAAACCTGAATCAGTACCTGATAGCGTAAATCCTTCAACACTGACCCAATCGCCATTGATCGGTATAACTGGAAATACCTGAGCGGCATCGCAATCATCATTATCCGGAGAAGAAGGTGGCACTGCAAGACATATTTCAAAACTCGCTTCCTGATTGGGTGACAAAGTATAAGCTTTCAAATAGTACGTCTCACCTTCGGAGAGTCCATAAAATGCAGCTGGCTGATCTGCCTGGTTACCAATAAATGTCAGATGATCACAATCACCCTCATACAGAGCTACACCTACTGGTATGTTCAATGTTATGGGAGTTGTCTTCACTATGATTCCAGACTGACCTACCGGCATGGTGAAGCTAAACCAAACATCATCATCATAAATAAAGGAACTAGATCCAATGAGATCGCCGGTAGCACCTGTAGTGTTCGCAACCATTGTTGCACATGATCCATCTGTCGGTATATCCGGAAATGGAAGCGCTCCGGGACAAAGATCATTGACCGGATGCGGTGGCGGTACTTTCAAGCACATATCAAACTCAAATGAACTTAGATCACTTGTAAAGACGCGAAGAAAATATGTCTCTCCGGATGTCAGACCAGTAATACGCAATGACTGAAAATTATAATCACTTATACAATGTGTCGAGATGAGATTAGAACAATCACCTTCAAATAATTCGAATCCTTCCAAATGATGACTACTTTCAGAAATAAAATCAGCAAGCAATTCTGTCGCACCAGCAGGCACGACGAATGTATACCACAGATCATTGACCAGATTTCCACAACCTAAAATACCTGAATCGGTAGCCCATTTTGTATTGACGGAAACCGACGAACATGATCCATCTGTTGGAATCAGCGGAAAAGAAATGGCACCACTACATTCGTCATTGGATGGCGGAGGCGGAGGTGTCTTCAGACAAATATTAAAGTCAGAAGACACACCAATATCTGCTGTATAAACATCCAAAAGGTATCCAAACCCTTCTACAAGGTTATTAAATTCGCCGAACTCGGAAGGCACATCAGAACAGAGATAGCTTGCATGCGAACCGCAACCATCATAGAGACAAATAACATGCTGTGTATTTCCGCTGTTCGTTGTGATTTCATACAGTAATCGATCAGTACCCGGAGGCACGATGAAATAATACCAAAGATCATCATCATTAAATCCCGGTAATGGTGCATTTATAGAACCCGTAGCTCCTGCAGTATTGACATGTACAGATGCGCAGGTTCCGTCATTAGGAATCACCGGAAATGAGAGTGCATCTTCACACTGATCATTTACTTTCGTAGAAATCGTCGGGGTGAGTGCGATACACAGTCCTCCGATATTGCCTGAGATTTTATCATTGTGATCCCAAAAGCGGATATAATAACTGCCGGGAGGCAAATCGAAATCAATAATCTCAGGCATCTTATCAGTCTCGCTCGCATCATCATTGCAGCCGATCAAATCAAGCTGATTACAATCACTCACTTTTCTATACAATGCCATAGCTCCATCTGTCACTGCATAATTACCTGAACCGGCAGAAGACCTGATGACGAGATCGGCTTTGTATGTGATGTCAAATTTGTACCAAACATCTCCTGTTGTATATGATCCACATCCGGGATCAGAAGCAATATTTGATGCACTTGCAAATGCCCATGCAATAGGATCATCCGGCGTGCATTCATTAGCATTGTTGACAGGAATAAGAGTGATGGCTCCGCATGGATCATCATTGGAAGGGGACATCAATACACGAAGACAAATATCATATTGCGCAGATGTAGACTCGCCTGGTGTAAACGTGCGTATAAAATAAATCTGCCCCGGTGTAAGATTGGGAAATATACCCTGATCACTTGTAAAACATCCTACTGCAAACTGATCATCACATGTACCGCGAAAAAGTTGGATGACTTGTGCATCAGGTTCGCCGTTAGATGATATTTGATATGCAATCTTTGAAATACCAATCGGCACGATAAAGCTATACCACACATCATCATCTGCTTTTCCACCACATGCATCGATTGAATTTCCGGTAGCACCTTCGGTATTCACTGAAACGCTGGCGCAAGTTCCATCGCCTGGAATGTCAGGGAATGTCAGCGCAGTGATACAAATATCGTTTGGAGAAGTTGAAATAGTTGGTAATGCAGATACACAAATACCACCGATATTTCCGGTCACACCATCAGCATAATCCCATACCCTGATCAGATAATCTCCTACAGGCATAGCCAGCTGTGCAATCTGAGGCATAGTTCCAGGTCCTGCATCATCATCGCAGAAAATAAATGTCAATGTGCCATCACAAGCTTCTGCTTTATATAGTGCCATAGCGGCATCTTTGAATGTATTCGGCCCTGTCCCTTCGGCTGTCCTGATCGTAATATCTGATGCTTCTGTCAGTGTAAATTTAAACCACACATCTCCTGTTGTATAACTTGCGCAAGGCGGATCTTCAATACCGGATGTGGCTGTAGCATTAGTCCAGAATTGCGGACGATCTGGCATGCAGGTTGTATCACTGACCACGGTTAGCTCAATAGCATTACATGGGTCATCATTTTGTCCATGAAATAAAACACCAGGTTGAGCTGCAACACAAATACCGCCGATATTTCCTGATCGATGATCATCGACGTCAAGAAAACGGATATAATATTCTCCTGGCAATTGCGACGCCACATCAAGCTTAGGCATCAGGTCAGGTCCCTGGTCATCAGCACAATATATTTCGGCAAATGTTCCATTACAGGCACTGGCACTATACACTGTAAATGCGCCATTTGTAATAGCGTCCGCGCCGCTACCTGCTATCGTTGAAATAGATATATCTGAAGTATCTGTCAAAACAAATGAAAACCAAATATCCCCGGTCGTGTAACTTCCACAGCCAGGCAAATCAAAACCTCCGGTTGCGGTGGCATTCGTCCAGCTTACAGAAACAGAAGGCATACATGTTTGACCATTAATGACATTAAGGAGTGTCGCTGAGCATGGATCATCATTGATGGTACCGGATGGCGAAGGATTGGCAGCAACACAGATACCTGCGATATTGCCCGAGGTCTGATCTTTATAATCCCAAAACCGGATATAATAGGTGCCTGCAGCCTGAGCAGACAATTGAAGCTGTGGCATATTAGCAGCCCCTGCATCATCATCACAAGCCAAAAAATGAAATGCGTCAGTGCAATTCTTGTTATTGTAGTATAATGCCATACCCCCATCTTTTATAGCATCGGTTCCATTACCTTCAAGTGATGTGATAAAAATGTCCGAAGGCTGGTTGATCGTAAATCTGAACCATATATCACCTGTCTTATAATCAGCACATCCGGGATTGGGAAAACCGGGTGTAGCTGTGGCATTGGTCCACGTATAGACAACGGATGGGGTACAGGAACCTCCAGTGACAACTGAAAGTATGATTGCTCCGCAAGGATTATCATTTCCAGGTTGCGCCAGCATGCTCGTCATGGGTATAAAAAAAAGAAAGGCCAGAATGGGAACTAGTGCTTTGCTTTTGAAAAGCATACCTATAAATTTAAAAAAGGTGAATCAATAAGAAACAGTGCCGCATAGAGGAGACTTACAATCAATGGAGATGTAAGCTGAGATTATAAAATAAATATACTATTTCTCTTCAAGAAGCCAACAGACTACCCGGGGTTAGTTTCGGATGACAATTTTTTGAAGGTAAGTCCTATGATTTCCGACTATGGATACGATATAAATTCCGTCAGGCTGGTGTCCCAAATCAATGATATCCTTCTTCGTTGTCATATTCTTTTCAAAAACCATTTTGCCGGTAGTGGAATAGATTTTTATCCTTGAAGATTCATCAACATTTCCAGTAAACAACACTGTAAAATTCCCTTCAGAAGGATTAGGATAAATCGTCATGACAGGATCTGATTTGATATCTTCTATTCCGGTTAGCGTCGAGATTGTAATATAGAATGTATCTGCATCGCATTCATTACTTGCGATCAGTGTGGCTATCCAGTCACCATCAGGATAGATATGAACAGGATTTTCCAATGTACTTGTGCCACCATCATCAAACAACCACTGATAGCTCGTAGCATTCGTTGATGTATTCAGAAAAAATACTTCATGGCCATTATAAACAAAATCACCCCCCGCATGCACTTCCAGATCCTGATCATTGAATACTGAATCCCTGATCCCTTCACTCATGTTGTAATAGGTGCCACTGGGTGACAATTGCAGATTCAATGCACGTACCATATAGGTATACATACCCGGCGTAATCAAACATGTGTCGGTATACGATGTACCTGTAATTACAGATTTATTGAGACGAATAAAATCATCCATCTGGTCAGTCTTCATGTACACATTATAACCGATGACCGGATCCGTAGAAGCTGTCCATGAAATATCAGCATTGTTTCCATTCAGCGCGACATCCACTTTTGAAACAGGAGCAATGACATCATTTCTCAATGAAGGATCACCCATAAAAGCCATGTGTACAACACGGGCCCCAAAATTTGAAAAATATAATCCATTATTGTTTTGAGAAAGACGTACATCATATCCAATATTTTCACCAAGACCCATATGATGAAATTGCCAATGTGGTCTTCCACTCCACACATTCGTTAATGTCTTCCCTTGTGCCAGAGGAGCTCTCAAAAAATTATCTTGTGTATCCCAATCACCAAAATAGCTGCCAAACAACATTGTAAAAACACCTTGCAGATTAGCATTTGCAAAATCAGTAGTACTCCCTATCCCACCGGCTCCCTGATACCATCCACCACCACAACCATATGACCACAGATAACTGCTATCCGCCATTGTGACAAAGTAATCATCAGCCTTTACATTGTTGTGTCCAACCAGTGGGCCAAAATTTTTCCATCCGCTGGCCGCAAATGCTTCTGCTCCGAAATAACCAAAATTGTCATCCACCACACCACGATGCACTGCAGTGAAAACCTTCTTTCTGTAATCATGATCCTTATTGAGATAATTTCTCAGCAATTGCAATTCGGAAGAAGCGAATGAAGGCATATTATTAAAATCAACTCTGCCTACCTGCAATTCAAGATCACTTGGAATAAATCCCTGATCATATTTTCCATCTTCAGGTACATTGTGATTGCGCGGATCACCTGCTGTGATATTATTGATCGACACATCCGTCCACACACCATTGACATCTCCGTAAAAAACATCTGCAGGATAAGCTCCGGTATGATCACCATGTCCGTCTACATTGATCTCGCCACTATATGGAATCGGTACATGTCCTAATATTAAAACTGCTTTTGTGGTGGTAGGTGCTAAATTATATGTAGACACTACAAGGGCTTTTACATCAGTCACGGCAGCAGTTCGCGATACATTGTGCTGCACCACTCTCCATCCGTCTCCGATCAGATCATCCGTCAGTCTCTTAATTTCAAAAGCAAGAGAATCGGAAAATGAATTGTCTACCAAAAGAATGATCACACCTCTTTTTTCGATAGCCGGGATTTCGATCCCTGCATTTATGTAACCATAACCGGTATATGTATCTGCAGTACGCAATACCTGGTATTCATAAGAGATACCTTTTACGACAGTGGAGTCCACAAACGAAGTATCTGCTCCAGTCAATGTGCCGATCACTGCACCCCATGCCGTACCGGCTTTAAGTTTCCGGTATACAAAATGTTGCTTAGCCAATGCATTGGGTGTCCAGGTTAATTTGATACGCGGAGGAGAAGACTGCACGACTGCACTAAGTTCCACACTTGCATCCTGGCAGGTTTGAGATAATAGGGCAGAAAAGGGGAAGAGGCAGAAGAGGTAGAAGAGGCGGAAGGGGCGGAAGAGACGGAAGAGGTGGAAGAGACGGAAGAGGTGGAAAGGGCGGAAGAGGCTTAATGGGTTAAGTTGTTTTCTCATTTGTGATTATTGATGGTCAGTGAATGTAAGTGCATTCCTATTATTCAACTTTTATGGATGTAATATCCTGAATTAAACCGTCAGCAGTAGCGGTTATTCCGATATTTCCTTTTTTAGTTTCACTTCGTAAAATTAGCATTGCTTTTCCATAAAACAACCTGATATGATCGGCTTGAAAAGACTCCATTGACTGGGGATTTCCGTTTCCGACGCCGGCTAAGCTACCCTCTCCTGTGATTCTTAGATTAATCGATTGATTGGCCAGAGGACACACATTCCCATCTTTATCCAAGGCTTCAATAAGTACATAAGATAAATCCATTCCATCTGCCATTATAGCTTTCCGGTCAGGAGTCATCTTTATGCGGACAGGCTCACCCACTGTCTTCGTGATGGACTCCCCTATTTTCTCTCCTTCCTTGTATGCAATGGCCTTTAATTCACCCGGTTCGTATACCACATCATTCCACATGAGTCTAAAGCGCTCTTTTGAATTTTGAGAATCCGGAATTTTACATTTCATGCCCAATGATTTTCCATTGAGAAAAAGTTCAGCACAATCTCCATTGGTATAAACAAAAACAGGAATCTGATGGCCTTCCATTCCTGACCAATTCCAATGGGGTAAAATATGCACTGTGGCTTCTTCAGGCTTCCAATAACTTTTGTAGAGATAATATCTGTCTTTTGGAATGCCCACAAGATCCATGATTCCAAAATATGAACTCACGGAAGCCCCGGCGTCTGTCATCCCCATCTTTTTGACAGAATTATTTTCATACGGCGTAGGCTCACCGAGGTAATCAAATCCTGTCCAGACAAATTCACCGGCAACATAATTTTCTTCCTGTTGCCACATAAAATCATCATCAGGGATTTCAGCCCAATCAGGCGCATTGAGATCATACGAACTGACCTGCATTGATTTTGTAAAATCTGTTTTCTTTTCTGGTAAGGGGAATTCATAGAAACCTCTGGTGCTAACAGTAGATGCGGATTCTGAGATGATCACTGCTTTATTAGGCTCAAGCTGCCGTGCAAGATCATATCGTCGACCATAGTTCCAACTGTGAACATCATAATAATCAAAATGACGCAGCCGTGCACTGTTGCGGCTATCACAGACTAAAGTGACTGGTCGTGAAGCATCATAGCGCTTGACATTATTGACCATCGTGCGCAACTTATCAAAGCCACTATTGATATTCCATTGTACATCACCTATCTCATTTCCAACACTCCACAGAAAAATGCATGGATGATTACGATCACGAGTCACAAAATTTTTGACATTCCGCTGCGAAAATTCCTGGAAATCTGTTTCGGGAAGGATATCAGCTTTCTGATCATACTTATCAAAAATTTCATCGATAACTAATATGCCCATTTTATCACATAGCTCAAGAAGTTCAGGTGCAGGGACATTATGACTAGTGCGGATAGCATTACAACCCATGTCTTTCAACAATTGCAGTTGTCGTTCCATAGCTCGTGGATAAAACGCTGCTCCGAGTGGACCCTGATCATGATGGAGACAGACCCCTTTTAATTGCACACGTTTATCATTGAGATAAAAGCCATCATCTGCGGTGAAGCGGATTGAACGAACCCCAAAAGTTGTAATCTTAGTATCAAGTATTTTATCACCTTTTCTGACGATGGTTTTCAGCGTATACAAAACACCATTATTTACTTCCCATTTTTCAGGATTCGTCAGTGTGAAAGTCGTCTCGAAATTATTGTGTAGTCCGGCGCCTATTTTTGCTTTCGTTTCTTTCGTTGAAATTTCTTTTCCATGCGGGCTAATGATAATTTGTTTCACAAAAATCTCCTCTTCGATATTCGGAGATTGATTGACTACTGAGGTGATTACGTTGACGCTTGTATAATTTGATTTAATGATTGGCGTTGTGATTTGTGTACCCCAGATATCAGCATGAACAGGCTCCACTACGATCATTTGCACTTTCCTGTAAATGCCAGCCCCCGGATACCAACGACTATCATGTGATCTGGTGTCCGCATGTACCGCAAGCATATTGTCACTATTCACCTTCACTAAATCGGTGATGTCAATATAAAATGAGTTGTAACCATAATCCCACTTTCCTGCCAGCACACCATTGACATAAATCTGAGGGAAAGCCATCACACCATCGAATACCAATATGATCCGTTTTCCTGTATATACAGAAGGTACATTTAATTTATACCGATACCACCCTTCGCCTTTCCATGGAAGTTTTCCTGTATTGCCATCACCATTGATATTGAAAGGACCTGCAATTGCCCAGTCATGCGGAATGGATACGGTCTGCCACTTAGCGTCATCAAACTCTTTCCGAAACGCATTTAAATTTTCTCCCAAGGCGAATTTCCAATTGGATTGAAGGGTGATGATTTCACGATTCTGGCTAAAACTTAAAAATGATACTAAAGAAAAAAAAAGAGCAAAACAGGTTCGTATTCGCATGATAGCAGATTGAATTGAAATGGAGATCAGGACTAAAATACATAGATTATCAATCAAAAATCAATTTACCTGTAGCCACTATTTTTTCATCCTTTTCCAATTGAAAAATATACATGCCGGGCGCAAGGTTCTCTTTATCTATCGGGATCTCGCTATCTGTTACTTTCTCAATTTTTCTAATTAATCTGCTTTGTGTATCAAACAACACAAGGGTATACGCCAAATGAGCGGAATTTTCAAACTGGATTAATGTAAATTCCGTAAACGGATTTGGGAATGCTGAAATCGATATTCCAGGACCTGGATTCGGCGCAGATGAGGTCACTCCGAGTGAATCTGTCTTAACAAGATATAAGTCACTTTCTGAATCAGTACCTTTTATTCTGGTTGTGGTCCCCAGAATGACGAATCCATGATCAGTAGTCTGTTGAACTGAAACCCCATCACTTATTTGGTTTTTTGGATAGACTTTGTCCCACTCCATCTCACCTGCTGAGTTTGTTTTCACGGCATACATATCTGAGGAATGATTATCAATGTCATATTTCGTTCCACTCAATATATAACCTCCATCACTGGTGAGCTGAATGCAATACCCGATATCCTGACCATCACCACCAAAATTTTTGCTCCATTCTTCATGACCTGAATCATCAGTTTTGATCATTAATAGATCCTGGACATTGGATTGATTATCCCCAAGGATTACGAACCCCCCATCCGGTGCGATACATATGCTTCTTCCCGTTTGAGCATCAGTCGTGCCATATGTTTTTGTCCAAAGTGTATCACCGGCCGGAGCAATACGAAGTAGATACACATCACTTCCTGTGAGGGTTCTGTGATTGGTCTGTCCGACTATGATATAGCCGCCATCGGAAGTTTGTTTAACTCCATTGCCGATCTGCGATCCTATTCGCTCGTATGTTTTTATCCATTCTTCATTTCCATCAGAATCCGTTTTTATAAGCAATACGTTTTCTTCAAGATGTCCTCCATTAAATCCGGCGATAATGAATCCATTGTCAGTAGTTTGTTGAACAAAACGGCCTACATCCCTGATGACAGAACCTCTATATAGTTTAGTCCATAGTTCATTACCCTGCGCATCCGTTTTTATTAAGGCTACGGAATCATTACCGAATCCGGAAAACGCACCACATAAGATGTAGCCGCCATCCCGAGTTTGTTGAACAGAAAGGCCAAGATCATAATTTTCTCTACCGAAGGTTTTATCCCAGAGTTTTTGTCCATGTTGATCCGTCTTCACCAGGTAGAAATCCCATGCCCCTTGTCCAAAACTTTCAGTTTCACCAAAAAGAATATATCCACCATCTGATGTCTGCTCTACGGACAAACCAAAATCATGCTTGGAACCCCCAAATGTTTTTTGAAAAGTTATTTGCCCATGAACGACCCCATGCAACAAAAGGAAAAAAAAGAAACATCCGTAAAATTTTTCAGGGAAATTTTTCATTAAACATATTTCAGATGATGTCAAGGTATACATTAATTCACAAACAGCAGAATGGGTCGCGGTGTTCTCACCAAATTTATAGTTTTCATTTTTTTGAGCGTACGGATTCGCCGCCAAGCCATCTTAAAATCACCGCCTTTTATTTTTTTGAGGTTACGGACATGACACTATAACACATACAATCCCTAATTTTATTTTTTTGAGCGTACGGACATGGCACTGTGACAACATTCAACCCCTATTTTTATTTTTTTGAGAGTACGGACTCGGCACTTAGACATCTTACAATCCCCACTTTTATTTTTTTGAGCGTACGGATTCGCCGCCAAGCCATCTTAAAATCACCGCCTTTTA
>JBDUAU010000623.1:0-2035 GCA_040004485.1 Saprospiraceae bacterium | reverse complement strand
AAAGGCTTTGTGCTATGAAAAGATTAGCTCGAATCTCAACTTACTTAATTATAAAATCAGGATCACAATTTTAAAAAACAACATTTCCTCTTCTACGCTGCACCTTTTTTCTTCCGCCTCGGTTGGTGAGCTGTGGTTGGTGAGCTGTGGTTGGTGAGCTGTCGCACATGGTTGCGCGAAAGCAAGCATCGCACTGAGGCTAGTCGAATGTGTCGAACCACAGCATAAGGCTGAGTACAAGCTGGTCGAAGCATCTACCTCTTCTACCCCTTCCGCCTCGGTTGCTGAGCTGTAGCACGAGGTTGAGTATAGCAGTCGAAGCATCTGCCCTTTATTCTATCACCGTCACATCCCCCGTATACCTAACTACAATCCCATCTATAAATTCAATCTCCGCCACATACACATACACACCTGGATTTATACTTCCATTATCATCCACTCCTGTCCAACCAAAATTCAAATCATCCGGAAGGAAATCTAATGCATGATGCACCATTGCACCCCAACGATTGTAAATGTCGAATTTTTTTATTCTTGTGACTTGACGTTGATCCGCAGCGATGGAGAAGATGTCATTGATGCCGTCATGATTTGGAGAGAATACAGTTGGAATATATACTCTGCGGTCTTTGGTCACCGTGATTTGCAATTCGTCAGTGCCTGTACATCCATTGATATCAAATACTGTTGCAGTCAGTGTGACATCATTGATGGGATGAAGCAGGACACTGAGACACATAGGATCAAGACAGGTGACGACATCCTGCGGTGACCAAATAATAGTATCAATCTGGTCGGGAGTAAAATTAGTATTGGCCACTGTCGTGGTGGTTTCACCAAGAGACATTGTTATATCCTGGCCTAAGCCGATCGTAATACCGGAATCCATAAACACCTCGATATCGATGGTATCTGTATTCACACAGTGATTGATATCAGAAGCTGTATACGTTACTGTATGTATTCCAGGACCAAGCGTGATGGGATCAAAAATATTTCCATTGACAGCACTTCCCCATGTTCCACCTGCTGGTGATGCCGATAGTATTTGAGGAGGAGCACTTTCACAAAACGGACCTGAAGGGTTAATGATGGCTTCCGGTGCAGACACAAATACAGTCATATTATCCTTGCTCTTGCAACTATCCTCTTCTACAGTAAGTGTATAGACAATGGCTCCGGTAAAATCTGAAGGCAATTGAATGTCCGGATTGGGAATATTCGGATTACTCAGAAAACCGGTTCCTCCATTTGTGCCTGACCAACTGTACGTTTCAGTGCCGTGATTATTTGTACTCGATCCATGAAGAGAAAGGGCAGGTTTATCTCCTCCACATGCATTGATGTCAGGGCCGGCCGATGCAATTATTCCACAGGGCACCACTACATTGCAGTTGAGAAAAGGTGCTGCCGAACCAGTCCAGGTAAGTTTAAATCCTTTGTTCGTTCCCTGCCAGTTGTCGATCATCAGAAAAAATCCCTGACCGGGTTCAACAATCAATGTCATGACAAAACCATCACCTGAACCGGGGCCTTCAGAAAAATCTGTTGTGCCATTTCCCATGCCGGTCTCAGGACAAAAATCACAAAAGGCACTTGAAGAGGAACATCTGACAGGATACCCAAGATAATTGCAGCGTACATCCGGGCCGTATAATGCCCAGTCATAGTCTTCTCCAAATCCACCATTGGGCAGGATGACAAAACCCAATATCAATGATGGGGGTGCGTTCTGATCAATTTCAAAATAAAACCAGGACGAATTTTTTTCAAGATCCGTGATACAACCTGGTAGATTATTTGGGTTAGCGAAATCATCTATCCCGGGGCCCATAGGATTGAGGTTGATATTGTCATCGGAGCATACGACAATCGCTCCGGTGCAATTATTTGTTTGAGCCTTGGGTTCAATAGGCAACATAAGCAATCCGAGCACGGCGAGAGTCCCGCCATAACGAAGGAAATGACGCGGGAAGGCAATAAGCAAAATGGAAAAGAAGGTTTTCATTATTGAAAATAGAACGGAGAATAG
>JBDUAU010000548.1:0-22526 GCA_040004485.1 Saprospiraceae bacterium | reverse complement strand
ATGCTGAGAATCCTTTTGGATACTGGCTGAAGGATTATTTCCACTGGTCACGAAATCATTACGACCGGATCGTCCACTTCAGTTTCGGCTTTCTATTAGCCTATCCAATGCGTGAGATGTTTTTGAAATGGCTCAAATTTCCACGATGGGTCTCCTGGTCATTACCAGTTGAAATCACGCTTTCTGTCAGCAGTTTATACGAATTGGTTGAATGGGCTGTAGCCGATATCTTTTTTCCTTCACAGGGTGATGCCTATCTTGGATTGCAGGGTGATATCTGGGACGCTCAGAAGGATATTTTCATGGCTGTGCTTGGCGCTCTAGTAGCCACTACAATAGTAACTACAATTAAAAGAATTGGTAATATTTACTCCGTTGAAGAATTAGAAGCCAGAAAGGAACCACTAATCAAAAGTCGAAAATAAATAGTCATATGAAATCAAATTTTTTGTTCTGTGCAATAGGAATAATCCTGTTTTTATCATCCTGTAAAAGTGTTGTGTCTCCTGTTGAGACAAAGTCATCATGTGTGCTGGAAGGAAAATATCTAAACTATACAGTTCTGGAACATTGTCCCGATATTCTTCCGGGGCAGGTTCCCAATTTTGCGTTAGAAATTGATTTTAAACACAAAGACACCATTAATCTTTACAATGGTTTTGAGCGGTTTAGAATGGCCTATACCGGCCCGACTGACAGTTGTACATACACAATAAAGGATGCCACACAATTCGGAGATATGAAGTTCAGGCTTCAGGGTGATACAATCATTCAGTTATTTGATTCAGCATGGACTCAATTAAAGACAACAACAATCTTCAGACGAATTGATGACAGTAAGCCATGGGGTTTCGCCAATTACCTGAATGAATGTGTGCTTGTAGGTACCTGGAATCTGATCAAAGAAGGAGCAGGAAAAGATCATAAAGTCATTTTTCTTCGCAATGGCCAGGTAGATGGGATGAAACCTTATTTGGCGTATGAAATCTGCTATGCCGGCGATTGCCTTGAAGAGACAGAGCCGTTTTCTAACACCATTAGTCTGTTGGACGATCGTAATCAATACACCACATTTTCATTTGTAATAACTCCTGGTCGTCGTACGATTAAGTTTTATTCTATTGGCGCTCCTGTTAAGGACCAGAAAGGTGGAAGAAAAATCGGCGCCCTGGCTTTTGAACTTCAGCAATAGTGTAGTATTATTTGGCGACCAGAAAATGGTTAGCGACATAATCATCTTCGTTATTGGACAGGATCATCATATATAGACTCGGATCTATGCCATTGACCAGATGCATGATGATATTGTATCCTTCAAGAAGTGGTTCTTCAAAGTTGAAAACAACTTTGCCTGACATATCCACTATTTTAAATTGACCGGTCTCCTCTTTGGGCCAATATAGTTCCATTGCGAAACAAACATTGTTCTGGATAGGCATCGGTGAAATAGTCATTTTATGATCAGGTACATCTTTAACTTTGACATATAAAATCGAAGAAAGGATTTCTTCACCATCAAAATTCACCTCCCGTACACGGTAATAAAGAAGTATGTTTTTCTGCGGTGTCTCATCCAGAAAATTGTAGTATCCCGGAGATGCACCAAGGTTTTGCGAGTTCACTTCACCGATGAGATCATAATGCTGACCATCAGTACTTCTTTCAATCTGATGCTTATTACTATTAAACTCATCCAGGGCAATCCAATGCAGGTCGACTTGCTTTGATGTGTTAACGGTCCCCGAAAGAGTCAGTAAACTTATCGGGAGAGTAGGGGTACCATTTACAAAATCTGTAGCAAAAGTTAACTGACCACCTCCACCATTACTACCATCAAAATTGGTTGATTGGCCTGCACTGGCTAATGGAATAAAATCCAATACGAATGGTGCCCCGGGATCCATATCGCGCCAGATACCTTTAGCAACGGCCACAGTTCCTCTTCCGACATCCATGCTGCCACCATACTGAATAAAATCCTCCATTGAAGCAGGATTTGGAAAATTTGAATCAATATAAATTCCAAAATCTGATAGTAAGTTGTCTAAGTTGTATGTAATGATCCGCAATTTTGTGTGCATACCCGGTGTCATATTCAGGCTGCCCTGCAGTATTTCAATATCTGTTGCACTTCCAAGTTGTCTGTAATTGAACCGTGCACACATCCACCAGGTTGAAATATTTATTGTGCCTGCGGTGGTATTGACAAGTTCAAATTTGTCGCTGCCTAATGGCTGGTTATAGAAGACTTCCTGGATGACAATATTCTGAGCGGAAATGGATATGCTATAGAATACGACGATGATGGCTAGAAATCTTTTCATATCAATGATTTGAAAAATATTAATCCTGGATGAGACATTTTCCCCAAGTATAGGTACAGAAAATTTAATCAATCAAGGGCCGGTGAGGGTTATAAAAAGACGGTTTGAGCATTCTAATATACCATTTTAAAGGTTGATAACAACGCAATTACAAATTATAGGTTGTTTTCAATTTATACAATATGTTAACTGCTCCTGACATGGGGCAGAGTTGCTTACCTTCGGGGTCTGACAATGATGCATTACACCATTTCTTTTTTAATACTTTTTACCTGCGCATTTTGGATTACCATACCCAATGCCGAAAGCCAGTGCCCTCAATTTCCAACATCTTCTATCACAGGTGCAGCAGGAACAATCTGTGAAGGCGCTTCTGTGACCCTTCACACAACTGCCTCAGGAGTTGTCACCGGTAGTTTTGTAGAATGGTACCTGGGACCTAATTCAAGCTACAATCCCTATACCGGCCAGGGGATAAATATCGGCGAAGTGCCGATTGAGATCACATGCAATAATACACCAGCCGTCCTTTACATTATGGTCAATCCGGATAATGTACAGGCAGGAGGGCCGGGTGATGAATGTGATGAGTTTATGGTATTATGGACAGGTTCTGGTGGTTTCAATACATCGGATATTTTAGTCACAAACCTTAGCAATGGTGCTGCAGTATGGGACAATTTTGTCACCGGCAATGCAGCTACGTTTAGTTGTGGCACCGCCTTACCTCCCGGCCCTGTTCCTCCTAATGCTATCCTGATCATTCAATCCCATACAACTAACAATATTAATGTTGATATCAGTACACTATGTGCATCAGGTTTGCCTGTCTATATCATTGCTTACGGAGGAACAGTAAGCTGTGCAGGCGGTTATTTTGACAACGATTCGCCATGCGCTTCATGTCCTGTCATGATAAGTATAGGTGGTACATGCCCTGCAAATCTCAATCTTAATTATATGCCTCCTGCTGTATCAACCAGCGGTTGGGGTTGGTCCAATATGGGATCAGGTGTTTTTGCTGATGTCGTTCCTCCTGTCAATATTCCTGCTTATGTGCCGGATGAAATTATTGTTGATGATTTTGTCTGGACGGTACCCAATGATTTTTGTGAGACCATGGCCGGTGGTAATTGGTTTATCACAGGCATTCTTGAGCCACCTCCTGCAGGAGCATGTCCCGATATTTTTACTCAGTATTTTCTTGTGGATATCAGTTGTCCTGAATTGGATATCAGTGGTGGCGGCGATGTTTGTTTAGGTAATTGTCCGGGGAATCCTACTGAAATAACTTTTGATATCGTTGGAAATGATGTACCCTTTACAGCAAATCTTATTGTATCTATTTCAGGATTTGCACAGTTTCCTATCAATAATCTTCAAATCTCTGACGGGCAAAAAATATTTGTTTGTATGGGAGGTTTCTTTCCTTCCTTCGATCCAAATACGGGAATACTTCAGGTGCCTGTGTTGGCCGTAGGAGTCACTGCTACCGTCACTGTAGTTGCACTTACGAGCGCAGCAGGTTGTCCCGTCACAGTTAATCCCAATTTTGTAACGCTCAATTTCATTGATGCGCCATCGGCTGATGCAGGTGGTAATATTATACTATGTGCAGGAGAAGACGCGACATTAAATGGAAGTATTGGAGGCTCTGCAACTGATGCATTATGGTCTACAAGTGGCGATGGAGTCTTCTCAGATCCAACAAATGTAAACACAACCTATACACCAGGTCCCCAGGATATTCTGGATGGAAGTGTCGTATTGACGTTGTCTTCTATGGATCCAAACGGATCGTGCACTCCTGCCACATCCACTATGACAGTTTTCATAACGCCTGCGATCAACATCGACCTTGGCCCTGCCCAAACTGTCTGTGACAATGATGTAGTTACACTTATGGCCATGATGACCGGGGGAACAGTTTCAGGCGAGTGGTTGACGAGCGGTGATGGCACTTTTGATGAACCGGGAAATGTAAATACGTTTTATACACCCGGCCCGAATGATTTCAATGTAGGATTCGTGACTATTTTCTTTGATGTCACAGATCCGAATGCTTGTATTGGTACAAACAATCCCCTTAATGTTGTTTTTGTTCATGCGGCCCAGGTTACTCTTCCACAAAACCTGGAAGTTTGCGAAGGTGAAGTGGCCAATATTCAAATCACCATCACAGGTGCATTTACGAACGTCAATTGGTCTGTCATAGGCGATGGACAATTGGATATCATCACGCAGACACAAGTCAATTATACGCCCGGACCGGGAGACATCATCATGGGTTCTGCTATCATTTCGGTTACAGTGGGGAGTCCTTTTATGGAATGTGGGATTACGACATACAATATACCTGTGATGATCATTACATGTAATTGTCCTCCTTTTGAAACATCTCCACCTGGTTCTCCTTTGTGTTCAGTAAGTGATCAATTAGATCTCTCCACTTTATTTATTGTTGGTGATGTCGGCGCATGGTCCATTACAAATACACCTGTCGGATCAAACCCCGCAACACTTTCCAATAATATTTTTTCAACAAACACATCAGATTCGGGGATGTATACGGTAACTTATACTTTGGATAATCCTACAGCTGGCTGTCCGTTTACATCCAGCGAGATGATTCTGGTAGTCGATGTGATCGTTCCTGATGCAGGGCCTGACATTTCGAATTGTGGCCCAGGTGTTATTGCTCTTATAGGTATGCCGGCTCCGACAACACCGGTGACTATTCTTTGGACAACATCCGGAGATGGAATATTTTCAAATACCTCTGCGCAGGCAACAATTTATACCCCCGGTTCACTTGATTCCATTTCTTCTGTTATTGCCATTGCATACAATGTCATTGATCCCATATGTGGCAATCAGTCAGATACAATGGAAATTCATTTTAATCTGACACCATTTGCTTTGTTCGCGAATGACACCTTTGATATTTGTAATGAAACGGATAAAGGTTCGATTATAAATTTTCCTTCCTTAATCTCAGGTGGCGATGTCAGTGGAGTATGGTCAAACACAGGTGGTGCTCCCGTCAATTTTTCAAATCCTTCTTCTGTTGATTTTAATGGAGTTGCAGTTGGATTCTACACTTTTTCATATCAGACTAATTCTGCTGTTGCTCCTTGTCAGAATGTTTCCTATACGATTGTTATTTCTGTCAAAGCTTGTCTTTGTCCAAGCATCAGTGTTCAGCCTCTCCCGGGGGGGATATGCAACAGTCAGCCGATTCTTGCGCTCAATGCTTTTGTAATGGCTGGAGCTCCTGGTACCTGGGCCATTTTGAGTGCACCTCCTGGGACCAATCCAGCTACAGTTATTGGTTTTGATATGCAAATACAAGGTGCTGATCCGGGATTGTATTCTCTTCGGTTCACTTTTGATTCTGCGCCCATAGTGGCTTGTCCGGATAGTGCTGAGATAGATGTATTGATACAGGATGCGCCCACTATTTCAATTTCATCCGATACCACCATTTGCGGTCTTGCGAATATTCCTTTGAATGCCATGGTCGGTGGATCTGCTACAAATGCTATTTGGTTTACTTCCGGAACTGGGATTTTTAACAATTCAATAGATCTTCATCCAATTTATTCTCCAACCAATGCTGATTTGGCTTCAGGACAAATTCGATTGATTGCAAAAACTTCTGACACACTTGGATTTTGCACGGATGCTTTAGATACAATGTTTATAAATTTTAGCAATCCACCATCTGTAATATGGAGTTCATTGATGGATACTATTTGCAATCAGTCAGACAGTGGTTCAGTTGTCAATTTAATGTCTTTCATCACAGCAGGTGATCTTTCCGGATTTTGGACTGATGTAGACGGAGCTAACGTGAATCTCGCTAATCCCGCTAATGTGGATTTCGACGGTGTTCCGTCCGGTACATATCATTTCAAATACCAGACTCAAAGTGCTGTTCCTCCTTGTGTAAACATCGATTATACATTTCAGGTATTCGTTGAAGATTGTGCCTGTCCGCTTTTAGAAATAAGCGATATTGTCAACACGGTTTGCATACCGACGTCCATTGATCTCGATGCCCTTATCGTCAATGCAGCTCCTGGTAGCTGGTCAATTTTGAGCGGACCATTTGGCACATGGCCAATCATCACCGCGAATACAGTGATCACAGATAATGCAGATAATGGACAATATGTATTACAATATCATTTGACCGACTCTGTACCAGGATGCAGTGCCTCAAAATTTGTTTCATTCTTACTAGAATCGAGTCCTGTTATTTTATCGACTACTGTTGATTGTGATGCAGATCTGTTACATTATACATTTGTAGTCAATACTAATGCATCTATGTTGACTTCCGATTTTGGCGTTGTGGCCATGTCAGGTCCCGGAGTATATAGCATTCAATCAATCCCTGCAACACAAAATATTGTACTGACATTGTCTTCAGCGTCGGGTGATTGCATGTCTACTGTTCCATTATCAGCACCCGATTGCAATTGCACCCTGATGATTGAGGATATAGCCGATACACTATTCCTTTGCAAGGGAGATACATTTACACTTATTCCCATCGTAACAGGTGCCACGGGACTTCCGTTCAATACCTGGATTGGTCCGAATGGTTCTGTCCAAAAACCTTCGTTCAAAATATTTGAAGATGGAACCTTTATCTGGGTAGTTAAAGACTCACTTTGTGAACGACGGGACACCTTCAATGTAAAGGTGTATGATTCCGTATTACTTGAAGCCTCATTTCTTCCTCCGTTTTGTCCCGGTGGAAATGATGGCATGATCATCATCATCAACATAGCACAAGGATCTGAGCCCTATTCAGTACAATTGGATAGCGGACAGCCATTTTTGATAAGTGCATTTCCGGATACAATTAAATTAGTCTCATCAGGGAACCACCTGTTGAGTATTACAGATTTATTGGGATGTGAATCACAATTCATCGTTACAGTGCCTGAGCCTACGGACAGAGATCTTAGTTTAGGTCCTGATATTGTCATTATAAAAGGCGATAGTGTTTTGATAAATCCAGTATTGACTAACATTTTAGTTCTGAATTTTATGTGGAATATTGATTCATTCAATTTAGATATTCAGCCAAAATGGATCACACCTGACGCATCCACAATATTATCCCTTACAGTTACAGACAGTTCAGGGTGCATCTTTCAGGATGATATAAATATAACAGTCACCACAGAGCAAAATTTTTATATCCCTACAGTTTTCTCTCCAAATAATGATGGTATCAACGATCTGCTTATCGTGGAGACTTCAGCAAATCCAATGGACATTCGCTCCCTCGAAATATTCGATCGTTGGGGTAATCTGGTTTATCAGCAAAATGGCTCTGCTCCTTTCAGTTGGAATGGTACATTCAAAAGCCAACCTGTCTCACCAGGTGTTTATATCGTCAGGCTTATGTGGAAAGATGAAAAAGGAAATGATCAAATTTATTTCAACGACATCACATTGATTCGCTAGTTTATTTTTTCCTCTAATCTCCTAAAGGGAACTTGTTATATAACTATACCGGAATTAAGAAAGTCCCCTTCAGGGATGTGTGCTGAGCTGTAGCACAAGGGTGAGTAAAGCGGGTCGAAGCATAGGGGCAAAACCGAAGTTCATCGTATCCCCAGCAGTTTATGGGTTTGAATACTCAACCTCCATTGTGGATGTTTCAGACAATATTGCGTAGCCCATTCGGTAAAATCTTTCAGATAAGGGCCATCCATAGGCTGCAAATAGAAATTTTTGAAGTCCCATGATTCAAACATTGAAGGATCAATACCTTGTTGTCGCACTACAAGTTTTAATTCACTTCCTTTCTTCACGACCACATCTGTATTCGCTTTTGGACTGACACATATCCAGTCGATGCCTTTAGGTACGGTGATCGTACCATTGGTTTCAATCCCTATTTCAAAACCATAGTGATGCAGAGCATCGATCAGTTGTTCATCCATTTGCAATAATGGTTCGCCACCTGTGCACACCACATATTTATTTTCCTGATGAGAAGGCCACAATTCATTCACTTTTAAAGCAAGTGTTTCGACACTATATTTTCCACCTTTAATTCCATCCATTCCGACAAAATTAGTATCACAAAATTGGCACACAGCATCTGACCTGTCTTCTTCCCGGCCACTCCAAAGATTACATCCTGTAAATCGAAGAAACACCGCAGACCTTCCGGTTCTGGCACCTTCCCCCTGCAATGTGTAATAGATTTCTTTGACTTTATAAGAAGACATATATTCTAATCTTTCAGGATGGCTGTTGCCTCAATTTCCACAATATATTCCGGTGAAATCAATTTTGAAACCTCAAGCATTGTGGTCACCGGCCTTATCGTGTGAAAAATTTCTCCATGTGCTTTCCCTATTTCTGTCCAGTCATCTATACTGGTAACGAATATTCTTGTTCTGACCACATCCTCCATCCTTCCTCCCAGCGTTGTAATGGCATTTGTTATTATTTCAAGCACTTTCTTTGTTTGTGCATACGCATCACCCGGTGCAAATACATTTCCATTTTCATCTACAGCACATGTGCCAGAGACTTCAATCAAATTTCCTATACGCACAGCCCTTGAGTATCCTACGATGGTTTCCCATTTTGCACCCGAACTAAAATTTCTTCTATTACTCATACCTTTTTTTTATAAAAGTGTGAACCAAGTATTCCTCAGTGTCAAATAAAATTTCCAGCCAAACAATACATTGCCAATGCGATTATCATTGTTCCGTCAGTGAGTCCGCTGAAAAAATAGTCATCACTCATATGCGGACTTTTTTTAAGAATCCAGATCGAGAGAACTGAAACGATTCCCATCGATATGCCATAGGCAGGATCATGATAATGAAAAGAGCTAACCGTGACAAATACAATTAGCAAGAGACATAAAATAATTCCCGCCCGGATAGTTTTGTTCATTCCAAAAAAAACAGGCACCGTAGTCAACCCCACAGACCCATCAAGTGAAATGTCCCTGATCTCAAAAGGAATCGTAATGGCAATAATAAATAACATTCGCCCCATCCCCATAAACATTGAAATGAATACAGGCTCCTTTCCAAAATAAAGTGCAGGCATCAATGCAGTCAGCCAGGCCCATGACCATCCAATCAATATGATTTTAATCCATCCCATATCTCTTAACCTGCGGCCTTTTGATAGTAACGGTAGCACATATAGTAAAGCGATTGATCCGCCCGGTATCATCCATAACACAAATTCAATACTCGCTAATGGCATAAAAAGCCATATGCTCAATAATATCCACATCGCACAATACACCCAGATATGAGCCTTATATTTCCGGATTACAGTATATCTTTCATAGGTTGTCACATGCGACAGTTTGTGAAGACCTATCACATGGTGCCCACTGTAAAGCGCAGCCGTTGAAACACCAATAAATAGTATATAAGACAATTGTAGTTGGTCGACATCGCCTATCAATTCAAAAGTCAGGGCAGTAATACAAGCAGCACATAAGCCTATAAAGGCACCTCCATAAAGCAGAAGATTGACAATGTCCCGGAGAATCCTATCGATCAAGGTATTTAAAATTGTGACCCGATTTGATTTTTTTCAGGCTGGCGACTACCAATGAGATGAGGTTATCCACATCGTCATAATGTGCCATCTCAACTGTAGTATGCATATATCTCAGTGGAATTGAAACCAGTGCCGAAGGTATACCACCTATGGCATAAGCGAAAGCATCCGTATCCGTTCCGGTACTTCTGGATGCAGCTACACGCTGGTATGGAATTTCATTTTCTTTCGCAGCATCTTCAATGAGTTGAAGTAATTTGCGATGTACAGAAGGCGCATATGTGATTGCAGGACCATTGCCTAAACGAACATCACCCTCCTGCTTAGGATCGATCAATGGCGTATGTGTGTCATGCGTGACATCTGTTACTATGGCAACATTTGGCCTGATAGTCTCAGCGATCATCTGTGCACCACGCAATCCAACTTCTTCCTGCACAGAATTGATGACAAATAGTGAATAAGGGAGCTTGATCTCTTCTTCGTAAAGCTTCCGTGTGATCTCCGCCATACAGAATCCACCCAGGCGATTGTCAAGAGCCCTTCCAATGAAATGTTTTTTGGTGATTTCTTCATAGGGATCATCATAGGTCACGATGCAGCCAATATGAATGCCCATGGCCTCCACTTCCTTTTTATCTTTTGCACAGACATCGATGAATATGTTTTCAAGAGTAGGGGAGAGGTTCAGATCTTTTCCTCTACGTACATGTATCGCCGGCCATCCAAATACTCCACGTACAATTCCCGTCGGTGTATGAATACTGACTCTCCGGCTTGCAGCTATAGTTTGATCAGATCCTCCATTTCGAACTACATGGATAAATCCTTTATCGGAGATATAATTGACATACCATGATATCTCATCCGCATGGCTTTCGATAGCAACACGATATTTTTTACCGGGATTGATGATACCATATGCTGTTCCATAGACGTCAGTATGCCACTCATGCACATAGGGAGTGATATAGTCAATCCATATTTCCTGCCCCTTGGTTTCATTGCCTGTAGGACTGGCATTATTTAAATAATCTTTGAGAAATTTTCTGGCTTTTTTATCGATCACGATTATAGTGGTATTAGTTGTTGGCAAGATAATGTTCTGACCAAGCCTGGGGGTTAGCTGACCATTCAGTTAACAATTCAATATGATGAAGCTCAATCATTTTTTGATCCGCTGCAACGCGAATGATTGTTTTAAAATCAGTAAGTGTCCTGAATGGACATCCTGCCTTCGTAAAGGCTTCCATGGCTACAGGGAGGCCGTATTGAAAAATAGCTATCACTCCGACCACATTTGCAGGTATTTGTCGAATGGCCTCTACAGCTTGAAGACTACTCATTCCTGTCGATATCAAGTCCTCCACCACGAGAACATTTGCATTTGGTTTTATTTCTCCTTCAATCAGATTTTGACGTCCATGATCTTTTGGTTTCGATCTGACATATGCAAATGGAAGCTTCAAACGATCGGCTAATAAAGCCCCATATGCTATCCCGGCAGTAGCAACTCCGGCAACTGTATCAAAGAATTCAAAATCTTTTGCCACCTTCGCCATTAAATCGATTAGGCCTGTCCTGTATTCAGGATGAGATAGTAAAATGCGGTTGTCGCAATACATCGGAGATTTCAAACCTGAAGCCCAGGTAAATGGATTGTCCGGTTGAATACGGACTGCTCCTGTTTCGAGGAGAATTGCTGCAAGTATTTGATTGTTAAACATTTGTAATTCAGATAACAGTGACACAAAGGTATAAAATATACATTAATGAGAGTCCTTTGATCCTTACACAAACCTCGGATCTCGCTGATGAATCAGCGTTTGAGCGTTCACTCATCCATGCGATCTACAGAGGGAAGCCCAAAATACTTCTCAATTATATTGAGTTGTTGGAGAAGAATAAACATCATGAAGGCATCATCATACAAGCTGACAATGCCGAACAATTGTGGAAAGATTTCAAATCTCTGTATTTCTATATCAAAGCCGGCGGCGGCCTGGTCATCAACCCTTTTGGAAAAGTATTACTCATTTTCAGAAGAGGAGTATGGGATTTGCCAAAAGGAAAACAAGACCCCGGAGAAACACTGGCACAAACAGCCCTTCGTGAAGTGCGTGAAGAAACAGGTGTCCCCGATCTTAAAATTGTAGAAAAATTAGACAATGGATACCACTGTTATATGATGAGCAAGCAAAGAACCCTCAAGCGCACGCGATGGTATCTGATGCAGACTACATCTCCGGATCAGCTCATCCTTCAAAAAGAAGAAGGTATCCAGGATGCGGCATGGTTCGATCCGAAAGAACTTCCAAAACTCACGATGCCGATGTACAATAACATTCGCGATGTACTGAACAGATATAGTGAAGAAAAACTAAAACCCTTAGATCCTACGAAATAAATATCCCTGTCATTGCAGGAGTTCGCTGCTGTACGTTTGATGTAAATGGTCAATGTAAAGAGTTCAGATCGGCATGCCCATCTTTTCCTTATTCAAAGAGCAGACTTCCCACACGTATCATCGTACTTCCTTCTTCAAGTGCTATTTGATAATCTCCGGACATGCCCATGCTGAGCATATTGAAATGTTCTGCATCCTTGAAATAGGTCTGCTTCAACGAATCAAAATAATTCTTGAGTTGCTTCATTTCTTTACGCACCTGTTCTTTATCAGATGTAAGACTTGCCATCCCCATCACACCACATAACCTTATATTTGAAAAAGCCAGATACAATGCTGAAGAAAGTACATGGTCTAGTTCATTTTTGTCCCATCCGTGTTTGGTTTCTTCTACTGCAACTTTTATCTGCAACAAACAATCGATCTGCTTATCTGCAACTTTTGCTTCTTCATCAATTTTTTCCCATAGTTTCCAACTATCTAATGATTGAACACAATGGACATAGGGAATAATGGATTTAACCTTATTCGTCTGGAGATGACCGATCAGATGCCATTCAATATCACTTGGTAAAAGCTCAGCCTTAATGATCAATTCATGGACCCTGTTTTCTGCAAATATTCTTTGACCCAATTTGTAGATAGACATGACCTCACGTTCAGTCCTGGTTTTTGATACGGTTACAAGTGTCGCCCCATAGGGTTGACAAATTTTTATAAGCTCAGTATAGATTTCAGGATTTGGCATGATTTCTGATATTATTTTATTCTATAATATGATTGTAGGGTCAACATCGTATTGTATGAACGTGTATTTCCGGTATTTTAACAATATCGTAAGTAACAGGTTCGTTCATTCCACAGTCTTGTTTTAAATGCAACTGGTGAATGATGACATTTTACTTTCATTCTTTTTAAACTAATCTGACATGAATACCAATCGTGAAAAAACAAGCAGCGTCATGGGTGTAGTTATCTCACTACTACTGCATGGTATCTTCTTCGCAGGATGTATAGCCTTTAGCTTTAACATTCATAATGAAGGAACCGCCTCCAAAACGGATAAATCCGAAATCACCAAAGTCGCCAGCCATACGGATATGGTGAAGATGAAGAGCTAGAACAATCCATGGATCTGGCTGCTGACTAGTGAAATCACTTTACCAAGGTCTTCAGCATTTTTTTCAAAATCCATCTCATCAGCATTGATGATCAGTAAAGGCCCTTCACGGTAACCTTCGATCCATTCGTCATACTTCTGGTTGAGACGTTTGAGATAATCAAGACTCATGCTGCCTTCATACGATCTTCCACGATTATGGATGTGTTTAACCAGCGTTGGAATTCCTGCTTGCAGATAAATCAACAGATCTGGCGGTGAAACCTGAGTACTCATGTTTTTAAACAGCGTAAAGTAATTTTCAAAATCACGTCTGGACATGAGCCCCATTTCATGAAGATTCGGTGCAAAGATGTAGGCATCTTCAAAAATAGTCCTGTCCTGGATCACAGTTTTATCTCCACTGCGTATCTGAAGTATTTGCTGATATCGGCTGTTCAGAAAATAGATTTGAAGATTGAAAGACCATCGGTGCATATCATCATAGAAATCACTTAGATAAGGATTGTTAGTTGTATCCTCATAGTTGACTTCCCACCCAAAATGCCTGGCAAGCTTTGTGGAAAGAGTAGTCTTTCCGGCACCAATATTACCGGCAATGGCCACATGTTTGATCACAGTTTTGGATGGTTGCATAGGGGGAATCTTCAAATTGTTGGTCTTAAAGGCTGGTAAAATAAAAACCTTCGGCGATTGAATATGCCCTGTGATCCAAATAATTGCATTGTCAAGATCTAAAAACAATACTTTTGAGCCTATGGACCAGATTTCACCGATTATTTCTGTCACTGAATTGTCCCGGACTTATATCATGGGTACGGAGAAAGTTCATGCCCTGAGGTCAGTATCACTGCAGATTCAGAAAAACGAATATGTAGCATTGATGGGCCCTTCAGGCTCCGGAAAGAGCACACTGATGAATATTCTGGGGTGCCTGGACACACCTACTTCGGGTACCTACTATCTCAACAATCAACTTGTCAGTGAAATGTCTGATAGTGAACTGGCTGCAGTGAGAAATAAAGAGATCGGATTTGTTTTTCAAACCTTTAATCTCCTTCCCAGGCTTTCTGCTCTTGAAAATGTAGCATTACCACTCGTTTATGCCGGACTGAGACGTTCCAAAAGAATTGAAATAGCTGAAAGCGTACTTGAACAGGTTGGCCTGGCAGATAGAATGACGCACCAGCCAAATGAACTTTCAGGAGGACAGCGACAGCGTGTAGCTATTGCAAGGGCATTGGTAAATAATCCTTCCATCATTCTCGCGGATGAACCCACAGGTAACCTGGATACAAAGACCTCGATGGAGATCCTCGAAATCTTTGGCAAAATCCAGGCATCTGGCAATACAATTATCCTGGTCACACACGAATCGGACATAGCCGCTTTCGCACATCGTATTGTAAAGTTGCGTGACGGGAATATTGAATCTGATGCACTGAATAAAAACTATTTAACTGCAGTATTGAGCAGTACGGCTCAGCAATAATCATTTCTTAAAAATGTCGACTAAAATTTATACCAGGACTGGAGATGACGGATCTACCGGCCTGTTTGGTGGGGCACGCTTACCAAAACATCACATTAGGATAGAGGCTTATGGTACTGTAGATGAATTAAATTCTGTCATTGGTTGGTTGATGTCATTTGTTCATGATGTGGTAGCTTCAGAATATTTGCAGATGATTCAATCACGGTTGTTTACGATTGGTTCTAATCTTGCAAGCGACCCGGAAAAGGAAATGATTACACCTGACCTTGCAGACGAGGATATCAAATCGCTTGAAGAATCTATTGATGTGATGCAGGGTGTTTTACCTATTCTAAAACACTTTATTTTGCCCGGAGGAAGTTCTTCTGTCAGTGCAGCACATCTTGCACGTACTGTCTGTCGCAGAGCAGAGAGGCGTTGTGTTGCACTCGCATTCGAGTCGGAAGTTGATCCGAAAATCATACTCTACTTGAACCGTTTGTCTGACTACTTCTTTGTCCTTGCCAGATGGCTCGGTCATGCTGAAGGTGTGGAGGAAATCAAATGGATCCCGCGGAAGTAGAAAATAGTTTTATTGAAGCTTTCAACCAGGATGATGAATTATAAAATCTTCTTTAGCTGAAAAGCGTAGTTAGCTGAAAAACTTTGTT
Source organism: Saprospiraceae bacterium (assembly GCA_040004485.1). Taxonomy (GTDB): domain Bacteria; phylum Bacteroidota; class Bacteroidia; order Chitinophagales; family Saprospiraceae; genus Opimibacter. The sequence goes on along the minus strand of JBDUAU010000548.1, from coordinate 6,964 downwards.
TACAATCTTTAAAGAGAGGGAAAATTTAATCTTGTTCCCCTTTAGGGGCTAGGGGTAAAAAGGCAAAGAAAAAATTCTAAGCGATATGCCTCTTAGGCTTCAGTTGGAACACATACAAAGCGACTCCAAAAAGGACAAGACTATAGAATAAATCTCCTAAGATCTGATTGAGGAGAAAAGGTAATCCTGCGACATAACAAGTCATAAGCCCTGTCAAATTAACTGGATAAGCTCCGGTCGAAGACCAGACACCAAAATTAGATAACAGGAAAAATATGATAGAGGCACCTAGTGCACCGAAAAACACTTTTGGGAGACCAACACCATTTCGGAATACAGTACTACCATAAATGACCACTAATCCAAAAGCAGCATAACTCCAAAGAGCACCACGATAAAGAAATACGAAATTTTTATAGTCATCCGGATACAATCTGGCAAAAATCAAGTTATTAAGGATCATATCACTAAATACCATCACCAGGAAAGGAATGATTATAGCCACTGACCTCCTGCCTGTAAACGCTGCAGCAAACAAGGATATAGCCCCTACAGCAGTAAAATTGGGATAGTGGGGTATTAACCTGCTACCTATACCAATAACCAACAAAGAGAATAATATCGCCCTGGTTTGCTTCATAAGGTTTCAAATGTAAAAATATTATGACAAACTATCAATCCATTATGTTCATTAGAATGATCGGATTTTTGCCTCCCTTGGTATAAATACGATAAACACTGGGATACCGGATCTTCAGAGAGTATAAATCTTTATTACTTTTCCGAATATAATCCTTTCAGTATGAACTTCAGGAGTTTTCCGGCTTTTTGTCTGTTTTCCGGCTTTTTATTGGCCTATACACCCGCTTTGAAAGGTAAATCCAGCAAAAATTATTGGCAGCAGTCGATTCATTACAAAATGGAGGTCACCCTTGACGTCAACACAAATAAGTATTCCGGTAAACAATCAATCAAATACACCAATAATTCACCCGACGTCCTTGACAAAGTTTATTTCCACTTATACATGAATGCATTTCAGCCGGGAAGTGTCATGGATGTACGATCAAGGTCGATCGCTGATCCTGATCCCCGTATTGGTGACCGGATCAGTCATCTCACTCAGGAAGAAATAGGTTATGAACATATTAAAAGACTTACACAGAATGGTGTTAATATTTCATATGAGGTTGCAGGTACAATTCTAGAAGTTACTCTCGCCAAACCTATCAAGCCCGGACAGTCTTCCAAATTTGAAATGTCATATGATGCACAAGTGCCACTTCAGATCAGAAGAAATGGAAGAGACAATAAAGAAGGTATAAGGTATTCAATGTCCCAGTGGTATCCTAAAATGTGCGAGTATGACCGCAATGGATGGAATGCTAATCCATATGTAGGGCGTGAATTTTATGGCGTATGGGGCGATTTCGATGTAAGCCTTACCCTGGATGACCGTTATATCGTCGCCGCTTCAGGAATTTTACAAAATGCAAAAGATATAGGATTTAATCATGCCCCTCAACCGAAAAATAAAGGCAGTGTACTCACCTGGCATTTCAAAGCAAAAAATGTTCATGATTTTGTATGGGCGGCTGATCCGGGCTATACCCACGATGTCCACATTTGTAAAGATGGATTAGTACTCAACACTTTTTATCAGCCACTACCCGATTATGTTGAAAGCTGGAAAGCACTACCGGCCATTATGGAAGAAGCGCTTACATATATGAATGCCAATTTCGGTCATTACCCTTATCCGACCTATTCATATATCCAGGCAGGAGATGGAGGCATGGAATATCCGATGGCTACCCTCATCACAGGCCATCGTTCTTTGACAAGTCTTGTTGGCGTATCTGTGCATGAGATGATGCACAGTTGGTATCAGATGGTACTTGGTTTTAATGAAAGCCTGTATTACTGGATGGATGAAGGTTTCACATCCTATGCCACAACTCGTGTCATGGAATATCTGAAGTCGAAGGGTCTTGTTCCGGGAGAGCCGGATGAATTTCCTTTTGATGAATCAAATGATGGCTATAAAAATCTTGTCCTACAGGGCATTGAAGAACCTCTTTCTACTCATGCGGACCACTTCGAATATAATGCTGCATACAATGTTGCAGCCTATACAAAAGGACAGGTTTTTCTTAATCAGTTGGAGTACGTCATGGGAAAACCTTCCTTCGACAAAGGCCTTTTAGATTTTTTTTATACATGGAAATTTAAACATCCCGATGTCCATGATTTTATCAGAGTGATGGAAAAAGTTTCAGGACTTGAATTGGATTGGTACAAAGAATATATGGTCAATAGTATAAAGACAATTGATTATGCAATTGATACCGTCTACGCAGATAATGATCAGACGGCTATACTTCTTGGTCGTATAGGCATGATGCCCATGCCGGTAGATCTGGCAGTCGATTTGAAAGATGGTTCATCCGTCATTTATACAATTCCTCTTGACATCATGCGCGGGGCCAAAAATGAAAAGACAAATGGAACGGATCAGGATGAAGTATTATCTGACTGGGATTGGGTCAATCCTTATCATATCATTGCAATCCCTTTTCAAATAGAAGACATTGAATCATTAACAATAGACAAAAGCAGGAGGATGGCAGACATGAACAGGGAAAATAATGAATGGCCTGTTCAAAAGGAATAAAATCTGAATTTTAAAACACGATGTCAATTGTTTCGAAAGAAATGTTGTTCGTAGTTTTGAAAAGCATGTTGTCCGTAGTTTGAAACTACGGTTTTCGAAAAAAATGTTATCTATAATTTGAAACTACGGACAACATTTTTTTTCAAAACATTCTATGGATATTATGTATACATAAATCTTAAACTTAAAACGATCACGTTTCGTAGCTTGTCCCAACATATAATTTCTAAATACTAAACGCCCTCTCATGCAAAAGCCCATACTACTGATCTTTGCTTTATTCAACCTGATTTCCATTACCGCCCAGCCTTTGGATGATAAAATCCTTGAGGGCTTCCACATGCGTAATGTTGGTCCCGCAGGTATGAGTGGCCGGATCACTGCCATCGATGTTGTGTTATCAGAACCTGATCATATTTACATTGGTTCTGCATCAGGTGGCGTATGGGAGTCAACGGATGGAGGGACTACGTGGAATCCGCTTTTTGATGACCAGCCGGCACTTTCGATTGGATCTATAAAAATCAATCAACAAAACCCAAGTGAGATCTGGGTAGGTACCGGAGAAGGCAATCCTCGTAATTCACAAAATAGCGGAAAGGGGATTTTCAGGACCCTTGATGGTGGCCGTACATGGATGCCAATGGGATTGACAGAGACTAAAGTGATACACAGGATTTTAATAGACCGCTTTCAGCCTTCGACCATTTATGCAGGTGCACTTGGCAATGCATGGGGTCCGAATCCGGAAAGGGGAGTATTCAAATCAACGGATTCCGGTAAGACATGGACTAAGGCCCTATATTCTAATGACAGATCAGGTGTAGCTGACATGGTCATGGATCCTACAAATCCAAGAAAAATAATCGCTGCATTATGGGAATATGGACGCACGCCCTGGGATTTTAACAGTGGAGGAAAGGGCTCAGGATTATACATCACCTATGATGGCGGAGAAAAATGGAAACAGATTACTTCAGAAGAAGGATTGCCGAAAGGAAATCTGGGTCGTATAGGTTTAGCTATCTCAGCTTCTTCTCCTTCTATAGTTTACGCACTTATAGAAGCCAAAGAAAATGGACTATATAAAAGCACTGACGGTGGCGAACATTGGTCATTAGTATCCACAAAAAATATTGGCAATCGTCCATTTTATTACAGTGAATTATATGTAGATCCCAAAAATGAAAACAGGTTATGGAATCTATTTTCATATGTATCAAAAAGTGAGGATGGTGGTCGTACATTTGAAACTATTCTTGATTATGGAAAAGATGTTCACCCTGACCATCATGCATTCTGGATCCATCCGGATGATCCTTCATATTTGATTGATGGAAATGATGGCGGACTTAATATTTCAAGAGACGGAGGTGAGAATTGGCACTTCTGTACCAATATCCCGGTAGGTCAGTTTTATCACGTCAATGTTGACAATGATTATCCCTACAATATTTATGGAGGTATGCAGGACAATGGCTCATGGGTTGGACCTGCTTATGTTTTAAAAGCAGGAGGCATACGTAATTATGATTGGCGTGAACTCTATTTTGGTGATGGGTTTGATGTAGTACCCCGATTATCAGATACGAGGTATGGCTGGGCTATGAGTCAGGGTGGAAATCTTGCATACTATGATCGCGAAACAGGGTTTAATGAATTTGTCAAACCTGTTCATCCTGATGGCACGAAACTCAGATTCAATTGGAACGCAGCTATTGCCGCCATCCCCGGGTCTTCATGCGGAATTTATTATGGAAGTCAGTTTCTGCATCGCAGCGATGATTGTGGACATACATGGCAGATACTATCGCCCGATCTTACCACCAATGACTCGACAAAACAAAAACAAAATAAATCAGGTGGTCTTACGATCGATGCTACTGCCGCAGAAAATAATACTACAATAATTTGCATTGCTCCGAGTACTATAGATCCGAATACAATATGGGTTGGGACCGATGATGGAAATATCCAATTGACACGAGATGGAGGCAAAACATGGACAAACATGGTTTCACGTATTCCGGGTTGTCCGGTAGGTGCATGGATTCCACAGATAGAATTATCAGCACATAATCCAGCCGAAGCATTTGTTGTTGTCAATAATTATCGATTGAATGATTGGAAACCTTATGTTTTTCACACAACAGATTATGGAGTAAACTGGAAACAAATTGCAAATGAAAAAGAAATCACATCTTTCGTTTTATGCATTACGCAGGATCCGGTTGAGCCAAAGTTATTATTTCTTGGAGCAGATGATGGTTTATATGTCAGTACAGATTCAGGAGAGCATTGGAGCCGTTTTCCTTCAAAAGTCTTTCCGAGAGTTTCTGTTGCAGATTTGAAAATTCATTCAACGGATCAGAGTCTGGTCATTGCTTCATTTGGCAGATCAATATGGGTGATGGATAATTTAACGACGTTGAGAGAAATTACTAAAAACGGATCTCTGTTGAAAAAATCTTTTTCTTTATTTTCTGCGCATCCTGCTGTGCAGGCTTCATATCGCTCAGTTGATGGCGTACGATTTGTAGGAGAAGCTGAATTCAAAGGTGAAAATCGAGGTGGAGGTGCTCAGCTGACTATCTATGTAAAACCGGTGGAGAAAAAGGACACAACTAAACTCATTGTTGCGGGTAAAGAAAGCCCCAAAAAGCAATCTGTTTTGAAACAAGAAGTCCCTCAGGTAACACCCACTGTGGCAGACACCACGAAAAACAAACCAGAACAGAAAGACAAGGATCTCGGTAAATTTTATGTCCTCAATTTAAAGGGAGACACACTACGTTACTTCAATCAGAAACTAAATGAAAATTGGAATACTGTAGGATGGGATTTGAAACAAAAAGGGGTGAGGTTTCCTTCAAGAAGTGAACCTTTGCCTGATGATGATGACCCGGCGGGGCCTTATGTTTCGCCAGGCACTTACAAAATTGTTGCTCTGTTTAATGGACGAAAAGATTCTACCATGATTGATGTTAGTCTTGATCCGAGATTGAAGATTACAACTGCTGATTTAGAAGCAAGAAACAATATGCTCTCCGTTTTTAATAAAGATGTTGATCTCGCCCGGAGATCATTCAAAGCACTACAGGATGTGAGAAAAGATATGAAGATGATTGAATCTCTCATGATGAATGCACCGGACAGTACAAAAACAAAAATGAAGGACGCTCAAAAAGAATTGACCAAAAAAATAGCAGCCATTGAAGTCAAGTTCATGGAGCCCGAAGATGTCAAAGGGTTTACAAATGAAATAAACCTTAGTTCAAATCTTTCTTCTGCTTCCAGTTATCTCAACTCCTCCCTTGGTGATCCCGGATCAAACGCAAAGGACATGATGAACCAATGTCATCTTGAAATCGCAAATCTCTCTGAAGAAGTAAATAATTTCCTGATAAAAGACTGGAAGGACTTCAAATCCAAAATCGATCTTTCGCAATATCCTATTTTCAAGATAATCGAGCCATTAAAATAATTTGACAAGATCATAAAGGCATACGCTAATAATCCTGTAAGGTATAGACATGATTAACTGTATATAAGTGATTCGACTTACTTCATACCACTTACTGCTTACTTCTTACCTGTCACGGCCTTGCCTTTGTATTGAGTTGATCCTCCTCACTAGTTGCGGCACGCCTTCCACCGCACTTTTTTCTATGATCTCAAGCCCCGGCCTCATGCGCATTTCATGATTTATTTGCGGTCTTGGATCGATGTAATATACAGCTGCTTGCCTTGGCGCATAGCCTACAAGGCCTGCAGCAGGGTAGACCTGCATACTACTTCCGATGATGATGACAATCTCAGCCTTCGTCACTTCATCTATTGCCTTTTCAAGCATTGGTACCATTTCTCCAAACCAAACAATGTGTGGCCTCAATTGACTTCCTATGGCGCACATATCGCCGATGAACAAATCTTTTTTCCATTCATAGACCAGATGCTCATCTGATGTGCTTCTTACTTTTAGTAGTTCACCATGTAGATGAATAATGTGATGACTACCTGCTCGTTCGTGCAGATCATCTACATTCTGAGTGATGATGGTGACATCATGATCATCTTCAAGTTGTTTTAAAGATTCATGAGCAAGATTAGGATGGACATTCAATAATTGTCTTCTTCTTTCATTGTAAAATTCCAACACTACTGCCGGTTGTCTTTCCCATGCTTCAGGAGTTGCTACATCTTCGATTTTATATCCTTCCCACAATCCGCCTGCATCCCGAAAGGTTTTGATACCACTTTCAGCACTTATACCGGCACCTGTTAATACAA
>JBDUAU010000422.1:0-2047 GCA_040004485.1 Saprospiraceae bacterium | reverse complement strand
GTTTGGTGAAAAGACATTTGGAATATAGATAACGGGATCCCGATCTACGCGTATCGTGACTGAATCGATATCTATACATCCCGATTTAGTCTCTGCGGTGATGACATACGTTTGTTCATCGAAGGGAGTAGCTAAGGTTGAAAGACAATTAAAACATGTTAATCCATCAGGTGGATTCCATATTGACATCCAAACCGGAAGATTTGATGTCGTGTTTAACATTATGGAATGGCCAAGGACAATAGTTGTGTCTTCAATCGTATGGATGTCAAGTGGCGGGCCATCCGGAACAAAAATTTCCTCCTTATCAAAGCAACCATACTCATCTAAAATCCAGGCTGTGTATGTGCCTGCAGAAAGCATCACCGAAGATGCAGGCGGCGGAATTATACTTTCATTAATCCTAAAAATAAAAGGTGGTCTTGTACCCGACACTGACAGCACAGAAATGGAACCATCATCTGCACCTTCACATGATGCAGGTGTAAATGTGAAATCAGCTACAATCGGAGGATCCGGCACGATCATCAGATCAAGTGTCACAAGGCTATCACATCCATTAGATGCGGTCAACTGATCCTGGTAAATACCTGTCGTCCCAAATTCCACTCCTCCAAGATTAAATGTCAATCCTTCGCAGATTGTCTTTTCAATCAAAAATTCTACCGGAACGATTTCAACCCGAATGGTATCTGAAACAATTCTGCATTTAGAATTCATCAGATTTGACGAAGTGTTACTGTACAAATACCTGAAATAATATACGCCTGCCGATAATAAATTGATCTGGTATGTAAGATTAGTAGCTCCAGCGATGTCGGACCAGATTAATCCTGCATTCAGACTAGTCTGCCATTGCAACGCTCCTGTATCAGCATCAATATGTGCTGTCAGGATTGGAAATAATGAGTTCTCGCAAATTTTTCCCGCAGGAGAAATTGATATTGCTGATGTAGGTCCACACGCCCGAAAACTTATGTTGTCGATGGCCAGATCATTACCAATACCTCCGGGAGCATTATTGCGCAGTGTCAATTTAATGAAGTTCTGACCAGGTCCGGAAGTAAATGTGAAACCATAGGTGTGCCATTTTTCATCCTGTGGAATTTGACCGGATGTGTAAACGCTGATATCATTGATCAGGAAACTAACGTTGGGTAAGATATGGCCTGTTGTTCCCTTTGAGATGAGATTGATGATATCTGAAGAAAATTCATAAAATGTATTATCACATAGATTGTCAATAATTTGTTCATAGAAAATACCGGGAGAATAACTTGCATTGACGACCATCATATATCCATTCGGATCTGGACTATTATCACCGATGCGAATCCATGTTGGGAAAGCAAATGACCATTTCGTCATGTCATTCGTGAGCGTGTACTCACCATCATCCGGTGGAACCTGAAGTGTGTAGATAAAACCGGGTGCGAGACCTGGATTAGTCGGAAAAAGGACAGCTGATCCACTGCCGAAATCACCAGACGTGAAGATGTTTTCACCAAGATTGCCTGTACACAGTGTCGCCTGAGCAGAAAGAATAGCCTGACTTCCCAGTAGAATACTCAGATGCCAGATAAGAATTACCATTAATCGCCCCTGACCTGCTTCACTCATATCGTGTAAAATAGGAAAGTATATAAAAATGTAGATTTGACGCCTTCGAAGATATGGCGTGCTCAATTATTAAACAGGACTAAATACAAGAAAAGGCGTATTGCATTCGCCAAAATAACAACGAAATGAAACTAAACTACAGGTATGAACTCGAGATAAAACGCCCTTTAGATGAGGTCATCAGATTATTCAGCAATAGGGATCTTCTGCCTAAATGGCAACGAGGTTTATTATACATCGAACCCCTGGCGACATCAGATGGAAAAAAACAATACATGCTCATGTATAAACTCGGGAGACGTAAAATGAAAATGACGGAGACGATTTTAAAAGATGCGCTACCCGAAAATTATGATGTCAATTTCAAGGTCAAAGGAGCACAACACACTGCATATAATTCCTTCTTTGCCGCTGATCGCAATACGAC
>JBDUAU010000650.1:0-6819 GCA_040004485.1 Saprospiraceae bacterium | reverse complement strand
CAATTACAAGCAGGGACAATTTATACGGGTCCATTTACACTTCCTGCAAAGACTCCAGGAACAGAATGGATTTACATCATATCATCTGCATATTCAAGTTTGCCTGAGCCCTGCACGAGAGTTAGCCCCGCTGATGCTGACAATATGCCCAAGTTGGTAGTTTCGGCTGGAAATGGTGGAACAATCAATACAGCATCAAATGCGCATCACTTCCGTTTTGTTGGCATAGAATTTACTCCCGTTGCCAATAACTTTGTTTACAATATTATCTACATCGGAAATGGAGAGACAGAAGCTGACAAATTGCCGAATAATATTGTATTTGACCGTTGTTATATTCATGGTGATCCTGCTGCAGGTAGCCGTCGAGGTATTGGGATGAATGGGTCTTACATTTCAGTTATTGATTCTTATATATCTGATTGTAAAGAAGATGGTGCTGATAGTCAGGCATTAGCTTGCTGGAGTAGTACCGGTCCGCTTAAAATCGTAAATAATTATCTCGAAGGTGCCGGCGAGAATGTCATCTTTGGTGGATCTGATCCAAGTATTCCAAATGCAGTGCCTTCTGATATCGAAATCCGTTATAATTATTTCTTCAAACCTCTTGCATGGATGAATGAATCATGGGATATAAAAAATCTGCTTGAATTTAAAAATGCCCGACGTGTCTTGGTCGAAGGAAATCATTTTGAAAATAACTGGCCCAATGCACAATCCGGTTTTGCTTTTTTAATCACACCACGTAATCAGAATAATACTGCACCCTGGTCTGTAGATGAGGATATCACGATTCGATTCAACATCTTTGACAACATAGCTCAGGGAATTAATATTTCGGGATATGATTCACCGAATGTAAGTCAACGTACTTCCCGTCTTTTGATTCAAAATAATGTATGGCATGTAACCAATCTGGGCATGGGTGGAGATGGAAGATTGTTCCAGGTACTCAACGGACCTACTGATGTCATCATTGATCACAATACGGGTTTCTGTACAAATGCTTATCTCGTTTCAGATGGAAATCCAAAGACGGATTTTTTTGTCTTTACAAATAATATAATTACCCACGCAAATTATGGCTTCATTGGCAGCGGAACAGGTACTGCGAATACAACTCTTGCCATGTATTTCAATCCAAATTGGGTGGTGGCTAAAAATGTTGACATCGGAGGTTCTGCAACAAATTATCCTGTTGGCAATTATTTTCCATCGAATATTGCGGCAGTGGGTTTTGCGAATTATGCAGGAGGTGACCTTCATTTGGCATCTACAAGTGCTTATAAAAACGCAGGTACAGATGGTAAAGATCTGGGTGCAGATATTGATTCGATTGGGATTGCATCAATATATAATTGTGATGTACAGACCGGGATTTCTTCAATAACTCCTGATCAATTGCAGTGCGTGATATACCCTGTGCCTGCAGATGATTACCTGCATATCCAAACAAATTTATCTATGGGAGAATCAATGCAAATAAGTATATATGATTTGGCAGGGAAGAATGTTTTTTCAATAAAATCAGATGAAAATAATGCGGAATTGGATGTCTCATCATTTTTAAATGGCATGTATATAATCCAAATAAAAGTGGAAGGATTAGACTTCGTGAGAAAATGTATCGTCCAACATTAATATTTTTTAAATTCAATAATATTATTTTGCCTTATTTCTTCCTGAATCCCTTTAAATTTCTTTTCTGATATTCTACAAAATTATCCTTAGAAATCTCAAGTGTCCGCAAGTTAGTATGCAGATGAAACTGAGGAATCATTGTTTCATTAAGGCGAACAATTATGGGTTGCTGAAGTTTTTTGGGGTGTCCTTTCGGATAGTTATAAGCAGTATGACTGGCTCTCGTTCTCACTGCCTCAAGACCCAGACTTTCCAGAAATTTAATAAAATCCCTGGTAGGAATTTCCTTAATACCCATCAGGCAAATTCCAACCGTTTTTGCCTTGTTTCAATAAGAGACAGAGGCATTTCATTATAAAATAAAGATGAATCGGATTCTAAAATTTTATTATCAAATGACTGCCTTAGAGAAGTATTCGAATTAAGAAGACCTGCTTTGTTTAACAGCGTTTCAAATGTCCCCAATTCCTGCGTTTCCTGCACCCAAAGTTGAAGCATTTCACCGAATGCATTAAAAGCATCATCAATATCCCTACCAAAGGATGATATGTCAAGTTCCGGACAGTAGGCGACCACAAAATCCCCATCCTGGATTAACTGAACTTCTAAAATGATCTCTGTCTTTTTACTCATGATCCTGTTTTCTTTTAATAAATTTTCAAGTGTTTTTTAAGAAGACAAAGTCTTGTTTGCTGAATTCACACACAACTTGTGTCGGAACCTGCTTGATTCCCATCAGCCAGCAGACACTGTAACTGGCATTTAAAATCTTCCCTAAAGTTACCTCATCTTTAGGAAAATGTCAAAAAATCATAGCCAAAGAAAAGCCGTTAGCCAACTTACTGTGGCAGGACTTCTATCCAAAGTATTGCATGGAACTATCGAAAATCAATTTCAAGATTTCACTTCCAACTTATACCCCACACCATGTACAGAAGTAATTCCTATTGAAGTATCTGAAGCTAATTTTTTCCGGAGTCGGGACACAAACACATCCACACTTCGACTGACTTGCAAACCTTCATCTGACCAAACTTGCTGATGGATAAATTCGCGCTCAAGTAATTCGTTGGGATGAGACGCAAAGAGGTTGAGCAATTTAGCTTCTCTGTACGTCAGCACCTGCTGAGCCCCGCCAAATTCAAGGATTTGTTTTTGCAGATGCATCCTGCTGTGTCCGATTTCAATCCATGCATCTTCTGTTACATTGGATTCAGGAATATTGCGATTTGATTTTCTCCTTAACCACCACCATATCCCTGCTCCACCGGTCAGACCCAAAAATATCAGTAGATTCCTGCTTTCCGAATTTGAAGATGCAGGTGCCTCTCCAACAAAAGCAATTTCAATATAGTGACAACCCTCATTTGTTGCACGCCCGCCACATGGAACAAGACTATCCTGCGTAAAATCCAATTGTTGATACCCCAGGTCAATCGTACCATTTTCACATTGACGGACAGTGACATCATAGGAATTTTTGATTGCATAAAAATCCAATGAAGCCTGCAGCAAAGCAGGTAATGAATCATATGCGAATGGTTGATCCAATTGCAATCTCCAGGTAAGAGCATTGATTTGTTCTACTGCTCCGATACGGCTTGTATCGTCTCCTGACACGCGAAGTAACTTATCTGCTGTCCTGCGTATTGCAAGATTTACTTTCTTGCTTTCAGGGGTCGGCTGTGACCATAAACTGTCTGACCACCAAGTGATGATGGTCAGTACGTATAGTAAAATTTGGACAGGCCGATTACAATGCATGCCCTAAAATGTCGATTTTTTTTAACACCCGTCTAAACGCAATGCAAAAATTGAAGATCCTGAACTGACAATCTTGTAGAAATTATTTTTGTTATTAGGCGCTTCATGGACTTGTTGCCATGTTTTACCCTGATCCGGAGAGCGGAAGATTCCCTCCTCACTACAGGCGATGAGGAACTTGCCGACCGATTTAACCTGATAGACACGCTTCAATTCCGCAGGTATTTCCATTGATTTCCACGAAGCACCGTGATCGCCGGATATATAAATTTCATTTGATGTCAATATCCCACCAAATTCCTGACCGAGGACTACTGCGATAAACCCATTTTGAAAGGGCGTAATACTCGTAGCAAATGTGGGCGTAGTGAGCACATGTGTCCAATGCTCCCCTTCATCCGTGGAGCGCCATATACCATCCAATGCAGTGGCTACATAGACATGATTACTTTCGATCAGGCTGTTGATATATCTGGCTGTGAGCACTTGTTTCCAACTCTGTCCATGATCTGATGTTTTATAAATAGCACTTTCGGTACAAACAAGAAGACCTTCATCAACTGTCTCTTGGGCAATATTTACCTTTTGATCTTTCATGCTTTTATGCATGGGCACCCAGGTAAAATCTCCTTTTCGCTGAAACAATTCGTTTTGAACTGTGATAGCGTAAATTCCATTTTTACCCGGGAAAATGCCTCGTATTCCGTTAGGACTTAAACTTTCCTTTTTCCATTTTGGTAAAGCCTGGTTTGGGCTGGTATAGAGTCCTCCCCGCTCACCCATGTATAAATGGTCATCGATGAATTCCAGAGAGAATGGTGTAATTTCTGCGGGAAGACCCTTGCTTAAGTCGCGCCAGGTTGTGCCATCATCTGATGAGGCAAAGATGATGTTAGTTATTGCCGGTGAAATCACATCCGGAGTGACCGGCTCAGTGGAATGAAAAAAGAGCGAAAGAAAAGGAAGAAGGAAATACATGATTTTCTGTTTTAAATGAAACGATGAGGGGAATGTACAGGCATAATGTGATCCCTGATGTTTCAGCTTGTAAAACTATGTAACAGAAATGTAAAAGAAGGTTAACTGGTGTGGAAATGGTTAATGTTCAGGGAGAAATAAAAATAAGAGGCTATCTGTTAGCTCCATCAAACGCCTCTTCAATTTTCTTTATTGTCATAAACATTCTTCCACTGTCGGGGAGATGGGTGAATCCAAATTTTTTATAAAATTTTATAGCCTCATCGTCGATAGGATCAACAATGACCGCCATGGATACGATCTTAAATTTAGCAAACAATTAGTTAAAAAGCCCGAACAGGACGCACATAGTATGAGTTGGCCTTGCTGATGTAGGCCTGGGCGCCACTGAGGAAGTACTGGTGCCATGCGTTGAAGATATCGAACTCGCTGGAACTCCAATAGTAGTAATTTATAAAACCACCTATAGCAACTCTGTTTAAAAATAGTTTATTCAATTCGTCCTTACTCGGTAAATACCAATCACTATAGCCCCCCAATTCCAAATCATTGCAGATACGGGCAGCTATTCCGGCAGTGCTACATCCGTTTACAATATCTATGGTATTTTGATTTCCTGTTCCAAGAGCTGTGCCTTCGGCTCCTGAAATATCTGTTCCATAACAACCCCATGGTGCTCCTATGCCTTGGTCGCTTGCGGAGGCAATAAGACCATGATATTGTCCTGCAATATATCCGGGATCACCCGGCTGCAAAATATAAGCAATCTTACCTCCCAAATAATCATAACCAATTGGATAAAAGGAAACATCGAGTCCGACCATATTTTTCCAAATAGTCCCATTAAAAAACTCAGGCTCGCCTCCGATTATACGATCAATATCATAAACCATTAGCCCTTGTGCAGGGGTGGAAATAGCATTTCGTTGTAGCAAAGTCATTCGGGGTGGAAGTAACCCTTTAGATGTGGATGTCACATCCAATGCCGCAGATGTTGCAGGATTTGTGGTTCCAATTCCAACAGTCTGTGCATTTGCCCTGACAATAAATGAAAGGGCAACAAAAAGAAAGAAAAACTTTTTCATAATACTTTGTTTTATGTTTTTAAGTTGATCAGTTTATTTGCATGTTTCTTTTCGATGCACACACGTATCCAAATATACCCATTTGCACTTAAAGATCAACGCTTTGGTATGACGGTTACCTTACAGGTAGAGATACATACACAAGTGCATACTCGACATTAGCACCACGCACATCGGGCAAGCCAAACCGACCGAATAAATACAGTATTGATCACAGATAGAAAATAAATCAAGGACACGAACACCCGGGAGGGAATAATCTATAGATGGAAATATTGAAACTTAGTAGTGATAAGTTATTTGATAACCTGCAGAGTCAAAAAGGGTAAAAAGGTGACTAAACGGTACCTATTTGTTACCTGACTGTTACCCGGTAAAAGAAAAAGCCCGATAATACTGGATTATCAGGCTTTCTGTAGTAGCGGGGGCAGGACTTGAACCTACGACCTTCGGGTTATGAGCCCGACGAGCTACCAACTGCTCCACCCCGCGATGTTTCTTACACCTTCCTATTGAAGGGGACGCAAATGTATGGAAATTTTATCATTTGACAAAACGAGATCCAACTTTAGGTCGCTTTATCCTCCACCGTCTCCTTCCCCTGCGACAACCCACCCCAATCAGACCTCATTCGGATTATTTCATCATTTATCCATTGTTGAGACTGTCTCAATAAGGACCAGGAATTATCACCATAGATGACATCGCCTATGGAAAGACGAACGACTGTCCGCCACTTCGCCAGATTTTTGAAATAATGTCCCGCCATCGTATCCGTGTGATCCCAATAATCTGCAAGACTTTTATATTCAATGGCAAAAGGAATAACAGGTACATTCAATTCCGCCGCCACATCAAACGAGCCCTTTTGAAAAGTAGCCGTCAATGGTTGTGCACCTGTTTTCCCTTCAGGATAGATCATGATGGATTTGCCTTCTTTGAGGGCATCATAGATCGCCTGTTTACTGGCAGATCTGCTGGTTTTGCTTTGTTTGTCTACGAAGATGATACCTGTGCGCTCAGCTCCTTTTCCGAGGAATGGATAATTTTTTACATCTCCACGACTGACCGGATTGGCTTGCAGGTAAGCAAGACTTACAAAAGGATCCAGGGAAGAACGATGATTCCCCACAAAAAGATAATTGCGATCCGTTGGAAATTTTCCAATCACTTCAACCTGGTAATTGAGAATTAAAATAAATACCCTTGACCAAACTCTCCGGATCTTAAGACCCCATTTATATTTATTGATCGGAAGAATCCCGATAAAGAAAACCGAGAAGGTCGCGAGAACCGTGATGATGAAAACAAAAAATAAACGGATGTAACCTCTGATCTTGTTAGCTAACAT
>JBDUAU010000121.1:0-6831 GCA_040004485.1 Saprospiraceae bacterium | reverse complement strand
CAGGTTTATGGGAGTCAAGAGTTCTTTACCAGGCGGATTATTACCCACACTATCCCGCATATCTGCGGTTTGGGATAGAAGCAGGCTTTTTTAATTGATCTTTTTCCATGCAGAAGATTCGGCGCCTTCTTTCATTACCTTGAATTATCGGCTGCTATGTATTAAATTTATGAGGTACGTTTATGTAACCTATTTATAATGAATCGGATGGAATGCGAAAATATGAGGTACTATATAAAATCAGGAATTGCATTTTCGATTCTTTTCCTGAGTTTCCAGGCAAAAGCCATTATCAAGTATGACGAAGGAAGTTTGATCATCAATGGTATTCAATTATTTCAGGATCGCGAAGTTCCTGAAGATTATTATTACCTGCCACAATATCCAAAAATTGCGACCAGGCCGGATGGAACGCTTGAATTCATGTTCATTAAATATGTTGGAACAGTCGGTCCTTCAACAAACGGTGGACTTTTCCATGCTCTCATTGAGTTTGCGTTGACCCCGATAGAAATCAAAGCTCTTGAAACAGAATTGCGCAAAAAGATTTCCGGGGCAAGGCTGAGAGGGCCGGTTCCTTTGCAGGAAGCAATGAAAGATGGAGAAAAGGGCGTTGCCAGCTTCCAGCTTATTTCATCCGTTCTCACCAACACGAGTGGCGGCAATCCATTTACAACGAACATCGTTACTTCCGGTCATGCACCATTGCTGCCGGGCTCAAGGGCTGCTATGGCGGCTAACTTAAGTCAGCAAGGAGCAACTCTACTATGGGAATCCTTTCAAAGTGGCACTTCAGATGTTTCAATTGCGCTAGAGGGATATTTTGAAGCGGCTGTAAAAGGCTATAATGCTGTGATTGAAGCAGACATGGACGTACTCTATCAGCATTTCAGTGAACTGCAAAACAAACAAGGAGGATTTACAAGGAAACAAACCAGGAACATTGTGGATAGCCTGGTACAAAGTCAGAATATTAAAATTGATGTTTTCGATAAATCATCAGGACTTGGGATAAAAACGGATGATATGCAAAAGATCATGGATCTCATCACCGGGCAAATGATTAGCCTCATGTTCGATGCTCAAAATGGATGGGCAAAGGTCCCTGAAAAAGAGAAACCCGCTGATGCAGAAATAAGGAATCGGTCTTCAAATGGTGGACTTGCTGGTTTTCTTTTCGGTGCCGGCAATGAGACTTATGTGCCGGATAATCAGTACATATTGAAAAACCGGAAGGATATCAGGAGTTTCAAGTTTTATTTGAATCTAAGCAAGTCAACCACGATTAAAGTACCGGTCTATAGCTCCGGTAATTTGCGAGGGTTATATGATCTTGATAAAGATCAGGGCAGATACTTCAGAATTGTCAACCTGGATGATCCCGATTTCCAGCAAAGAGAAATCCATTTTCAGGTAGATGGGAACTATGCAGAAGGATTTAATGAGGTGATCAATTTCGTTTCTGTAAATTTTCGAAAGCAATATGGAAGGGAAAGACAAAATGAAACATCAGATACCTCTCTTATTTTTAGCAAGAAGGATTTGGTTGCAGGGGTGGATATGAAGTCTGTTCACTACCCGCGCCTGGGCGTTAATACAAATGAATGGTTGGATTATACATACCAGGTAAGCTGGAGTATCAAAGGATTGGATGGCCCACTTTTATTTCCTTCTGAACCCGGTGAATGGATGCATTCTAATCTTCCTTCAATCGCTTTGGTGCCTACGTTTACCAAGCGTGTTCTTGAAATAGATGCAGACAGGGATTATTTCAGGGAATCTGATATAAAATCGGCTGCAATAAGGTTTTTCGTTATCCTGGGGGGAAAGCCAATGCTCCAGAAGTCATTGACATTACGCCAGGATGATGTAGTCAATACAAATTCAATAAGTATTTTCTATGATGAAAAAGAACCCATTGTGTACCAGGTAACCTGGTATTCAAAATTAGGTGAATACCAGCAGGAAGTCAAGGAGCTCGATGGATCTTATTTATTTCTTGTTCCTCCCGAATTGGATAAGTTCAAAAAATAAATTTTATTTTCCCTTCTGACTAATATCCACGGAATGGGATACTCGAATATTGTCTTTCGTTTCTATTGAAGTAAACTGTTAAATTTTTTGAAATATGTATTTTTATTCATGTAAATGTTATATTTGATTATCCCGTAGTCACAGGGCATGCATTGATCAGTAAATCTGCTGATTCCGTACCCATTGATTAAACACCCATTTATTGTTGTCAGGAATCATGAGTCTGAAGTGATATCACTTCTTTTGATAATTTATTGGAATAATGTAATTTGACCAAAGATTAAGGGATCGACCAACAAGTATGAAGAGATGAAATGGATCTATTTGATATTTTTTGTCGCCTGTCTTCAATTCTTTCCTGAAGCCCAGCCTATTCTTATAGACGAAGGCATTTCAGCTAACGGGCTTATGTGTTTCCCTGTCTATGGTGATAGTCTTTCTTACCGCTATTTACCTTCTGAAGGACGCCTTGCCATCAATGATCAATCACTTCCTGAGTTTTCTTTCTTAAGATATGCGGTTGAGAAAAATGTCTCCTCTTCAAGTCAGAGCATATCCGAGGCCGATGGTGGGGGACTTGTCCATTTTCTTGTACTATATGACACTCCTTCATCCCAGGTGAGACAAGCCGAAAGTTTCCTTCAAATGAAGCTTCGACAGCCTAAAATTCAAATCAAAGGACCAGTCATTTTCAACAGGGGTGATTATCTCGTCATCTCTTCCATCCTTGGCCAGACTGAAAAAGAAGAGAAAAAGCTGATAGGAATTGGGAGGGCTCCGGTATTTGAGAATAGTAAAGTAGCATTTTCATTTATGCTGAACGTTCTCGATGCCCAACTCCTGATGGAGAGTTTTAAAATGTCAACCCCGGATGTTTCGATCGTATTTGATCTGAGTTTTTCTGGTCTTACACAGGCGTATGATGCCGAAATTGAGGTGAACTGGGCGGAAGTTCAAAAAAGTGAATATTACCATGAAAAGACAAACTTTCTTTTCTACAGCTCTGAGGTGATCAAATCTTTCAGCGAATTGCACAGGACTGGGGCAATGAAAATAAGGACTGCTGGGAAGGACAGCTTAATGGAAAAAATATTGGATTTGGCATATGAAAAGCTGCTGAATCTCATGTTCAACCCTATGAAACCTAGTGAGATCCCCATGCAGGACAAGACAGGCTTTATGGAAAAAGCATTCGGACCAGGCGGTCTCCTTTCATTAGGATTATTCGGTAGCAGCAATACGTATATACTCCGTGAGCTCAAAACTGAAGGCCAGACCGTCATCTCTATGAAAAGCCGTTCGAATGTCGAACGCCAGCATATGATCACGTTCAACATTGGAAATATTTATGAAAAATTTGGAAAGGATAAAAGAATTTTCAGAGATGTAGTATTGGATGATCCGGCATTCCAGCAACGCGAGGTTCGGGTGAATATCGATGGCGATCTGCAGTCAGCATTTGATAACTTGGTAAAAAATGCCTCTGTTTCAATGCGTAAAGTCCATGAAAATGCTAAAGAAACGCTGAGGGAAGTATTCCTAACAAAAAATACCCTCGCTGAAAGTGGTGGTCAGATCTCGATGGTCTATCTCAACCAAGAAGACAAGGATCGTCTAAAATGGCTTAATTATGAATACCAGGTCACCTGGAATTTTGGCGCCGAAGGGAATTATAACACAGGCTGGATTAGTCAAAATACACCCATTATCAATCTGTATGCACCATATAAACAACAATTAATAGCACTTGATGGTGATATAGTAAAACTTAAGCAGGAAAATATCAGGGCTGTCTCTGTCAGGATCAAATACTCTTTTTTTGGAAAAGAAAAGGAAAAACAAATTACCATCAGAACAAGTGAGCCTGTGAGTGATCACTTTTTTGACATTACGTTACCCGCAGATCAACATACGGTGGATTATACAATAACGTGGATGAAGAATGATGGGACATCCGTTACGAAGAAGGGAGCCGATGAATATGGATTAATATTTATAGATGAATTACCTGGAAGTTAATTTTAATGAAAGCACTACAGATAATATTCTTTTTTCTTATGGCTTTGCCGAATGCCAAGACTCAAATCGTACAGAAGGTTGAGGTAAAAGAATTTCAGACTTGTGATAAGACCAATGTGAAAGTTTTTCCGGGCTTTAGTGAAGAAGGGTTAAATACCTATTATTATTTGCCTGCAAATTTGAGGCTGGCCATTAAAAAGGATAAAACACCTGAATTTAGTTTTTTAACCTATAAGTCTGCGGATGGAAACGAAATTGATGGAGCTATTTTGCATCTCCTTTTTGAATGGGGACTTACAGCGGACCAGGAAAAGGAAATTGATAAAAAAATAAAATCAACCCTCGATAGTAATGCTGTGCTTGCCGGTGTGATCAGCCTTGAGATACCTGAAAAAATTCCAAGCTTTCTGATTTCAGGTGATAGTGAGCTTGCAAAAATTCTGGGTTCACGGTGGAGCCAGCCCCCTGTGGCTTCCGTTATTCCAGGTACCAGGATGGCTATTTCGTACAGACTGACAGCTGCGGAAGCAAAACTTTTTGAAGCAGCCTTAATTCAACCCTCCAAATTCGATGGCATCTCTGTAGAATTGAAATTTATATATAGAGGAGGTTACAGGCAAAATTGGTATAACCTCATCAAGGGAGATACCTACACTTTGAAAAGCGAATTGAAGGATATTCTACGGCCGGTAATTCAAGAACAAAAGAAATAGGTATGCGTGTCATAGCTTCTTTCCTAATTACTTATTTCCTGAGCGTGGCTGCGCTACGCGCTGATGTTCATGTAGTGATATACGCGACCTACCATGGTCACACCGGGCATTGTGGAATTGCTATTGATGATTATAGAATCAGTGTTCTGGAATCGGTCCGATCTGGTTTGCCGTATTACTATAATGATACCATCAATACGGGTGCATTGACGTATTACGATTTTTGGCCTTTAAAAGATTTATACAAGGGGCGTTATGACGGTGATGTGGATCCTATTTACTATAAGCTTCCATCTGCGAGATGGAAACAAATGATAAGTCTTAAGACGCTTGCCGACCAGGGCGTGCCGCATAAATTTGGATATCCGTGTGATGCTCTCGTTTCGATCCCAACTACGAAGCAAAAAGATTTTGAATTGATGGAATTTTTAGACAAAAAAATTGTCGGATTCAAAAGCTTTAATAGTATGCAGTATAATTGCTGCGATTTTGTAGCCGAAGCGCTAACTCACCTCACGGGCAGGCAAATAGAAGCCAGAGAATTTATTGTCAAAGATTTCGTCACAACACCAAATGAATTATACAAAACAATTTCACGATGGAAAGATGTCCGGATAGTCAAAGATCCCGGAGAGAAAATAAACGGGACATTTTTCCAGGAGAGGATAATCGCGCGTTTACAACCATTGCTAAGTATATTTAAATTACTCATTATTATTCCAAACTCATTATGAAAAAAAATATCTACTTCAGTATTGCTAATGTAATACTCTTCCAGGTTTGTTTTTTCTCTACATTACCTTTCATGTCTTCTCAAACACTTGATTACGAGAATAGAGTTGGTATTGTGTTAGGAGATGGAACACAGGTGGTATTATATGGCCGGGCACAAACGCTCAATTCAGATTTCACTGGTGAATATTATTATTTACCTGTAGGACTCAGACTATCGAAAAAAGAAGATGGCCAGACACCTGAATTTCTCTTCCTTAAATATACCACTGAAGAAAGAACTGATGCTGGAGGTGTACAAGGAGCGTTACTTCATTTTCTTATGGAATGGGGTTTAACTCCTCAACAGGAGGCAGATGCTCAACAGAGACTTACAGCAAAAATTAAGGATTTGGCGAAGACCAATCCTAAGTATGCTGCTGTCACCAATCCAAAGATCCTGGGTCCGGTAGATGTAAAACCGGATGGTGATAATTCATTCAGGATCATAAGCGGGGTTCTGGATAAGAGTCCAAATATGGTTACTTCCGGAGTTGCTCCGGTATTGCCTGGTTTGAAATGTGCAGTGGCTGCCAAAATGGATAAAAATGATGCACAGCTTTTAGCAGCAAGTTTTGAAAAAACAAGATCCATTTCCGATGTAGATGTTCAGCTTTTCTTTACTTATAATGTGTTATATCCGGCTGTGGATGGATTGATTACTGTTGATTGGTCCAAAATTTCATATGAATATGAAAAATTCAGAGCAGAAGGTCATTTAATACCTGATGCACCTAAAGGGGATGATAAGGATGAGGAATTACA
The DNA here is from genome assembly GCA_040004485.1 of Saprospiraceae bacterium. Taxonomy (GTDB): domain Bacteria; phylum Bacteroidota; class Bacteroidia; order Chitinophagales; family Saprospiraceae; genus Opimibacter. The sequence continues at coordinate 529 of JBDUAU010000121.1, read as the reverse complement.
GGATTCGACTGTTCACGAATTTTACACATCTCTGGTGGAATCAAAGGCTATTGATATCAAGCTCGATGATAAACTTGGGAATGAGATGACAGCCAAAATCACTGAATTGTTTTTTAATGTATTTACGAATAGTATTGCCAGTCTGAGTCATGATAATGAAGCTCCTGTTGATCCAAATAATGCAGCCATCAATGATGAAGATCAAATGGCCCGCTACAGTAACGCAGAGCAATGGAAAATATCTTCAACTAAAATTAAATCACACTATGAGCGTAAAACAGAAGTTTACCGATTGAGTTACCGTCTCAATATTCCTCAGAAAATGTATATCCTTGGTAATCTTGCGGAGTGGTATGATGGGGCTCGTAATAACAAAGCATGCGTTGCCAGTGTAAATCTCAATGACCCGTTTTTCCAGCACAGGGACATTAATATGATTCTGGATATTGAAGCAGAAAAAATGTTTGGCCAGGAAGTAAACTATGTGACTGTTAACGTACGTAAGCGAAGAAGCTCTGGTAATCCATTT
>JBDUAU010000335.1:0-6831 GCA_040004485.1 Saprospiraceae bacterium | reverse complement strand
TGGCATTAAAGATTTTCTTAATCTGTTAAGTGCTGATTTATACTTTTATACAGGTTGCAATTTTCTGTATGTGTTAGAACCACGATAAATTGCGTTTACAACCTCCTGAGTTTTCCAAATGATAATAAGCCTGGATTGGACTAGATCCTTTTAACCGGATCCTGACCAAATGATCACACAATTGCTATTGACAAGGATTTACAGCCTTTTGCTGTACTCTTTCAATATAGGCTTAACTATTTTTTTTTAACTAAAACTAAGATCTCATGAAGAAAACGGACTATTCTGTTTCTCTCAGGGATGGTGTGCGTAAACGTCTCAAACAGTATCCAAGACTTTTGTCCCAATCCCTGACAGCGAGCTTATTACTACTATTGCTAATGTGGCAACACCCAGGCTTAAGCCAGGGTAACTGCTCGCTAAGTTGCCACGGCGCTCAGATTTCACTAGGTTTCGATTGTACCGCTAAAGTAACAGTAGCAATGATTGCTGATACAAGCGAATGTACAGGTGGAGGTTTCGTGGTGTATATCATTACACTACAAAACGACACTTTACCAAACGCTACCGTCACCGGAGCTGAAATCGGAACAACATTAATTGCCAGTGTGGTAGATACCATCACCGGCAATAGTTGTTGGCATTATATCACAGTTCAGGACAAGTGGAAACCATCATTGGTGTGTAAGAATGATACAATATCATGTCTGGAGTTGCCTTTATTCACAGGGCCTGCAGTACATGATAATTGTGATCCAAATCCACAGGTCATCCTGATCAATGAAGTGGCGACATTGCTATGCGATCCACTTTATATCAAGATGATTGTGCGCACGTACATTGCAAGAGATGCCTCAGGCAATGAATCTGCACCCTGCACAATGACACTTTTGTTGCGTAGGATTGACTTTTCTCTGATCGATTTTCCAGATCCGCGCACAGTTGCTTTGGGTACTGCCCTGCAATGTGATGGACTTTGGGCTGATGCTGATCACGATGGTATTCCGGATCCGTTGGATGATGGAATTTATCTCGGCACCGGTGTTCCGACCATAGAAGGCTATCCGATTTATCCTGAATTTATGGGATTCTGCAATGCGTTGACCACGTATGAAGATGTCGTATTACCACAGATAGGATGTGTAAGGAAAATCATGCGCATATGGACAGTGCGTGAATGGCATTGCACTGGTGAAAGGGATACAATATATCAACAGCTGATCGAAATCGTAGATAATGAAGGTCCACATATTACATGCCCGGCCAATTTTACACAGACGACTACAGGTCATTTCTGCACAGCAACAATCCTTCTGCAACCAGCCATTGTTTTTGATGATTGCAGTCCGACCACGCATACAACCGTAGCTTATCCAGGCGGATTCAGTCCCACAAATGGTGGAGTTTATGTTTCATTACCTGTTGGCCAAAATGTGATTACTTATACGGCCTATGACCAATGTTATAACTCATCGACATGTACGATGACCATTACGGTTGCAGATCTCACACCACCTGTGGCTATATGCGATGCGCATACCGTTGTTTCATTGACATTAGGAGGCCCACATGGTTTGACTAAGGTACCTGCATCCGTATTTGACGACGGCAGTTATGATGCTTGCGGACCAGTAACTTTCCTGGCAAGGAGAATGACTTCATGTCTTGATTTTGACTGGACTACAGGTGGAGCAGGAGTTGATGAAATTCCTGATGGCTATGTGACCAGTGTGGATCAAGGTATTGTATTACGTCCAAAGGTTCCTTTTGCATGTTGTGACGCCGGAGCTGGACCTATTATGGTTCAACTCGAAGTGAAAGATGCATCAGGGAATGTGAATTACTGTATGGTTGAAGTTATCGTTCAGGATAAAATTCCGCCAGTCATTTTCTGTCCGACAAACATTACGGTTAGTTGCGATTATCCGATAAATATTGATGATCTGGATGAATTCGGAACAGTCGTAGAAGGATCATCTCATACGAATCCATTCTGTATCTACGATCCAACAAATGATCTTGCAAATAATTCTGGTTTCATTTGTGGAGTAGATGGATATGTTATCGACAACTGTGGAGTTATTGTCACGGAGCAAACTTATCCCCACCTTAACCAATGCGGTGTAGGATACATCAGCAGGGTATTCACTGCGCAAGATGCCAATGGAACTGTTACTTGTGAACAAATCATCACTGTACATAATTTTGATCCTTTTGATTATTATTCAATTAACTGGCCTTTAGATTATCATAGTGCTGAATGTAGTACTGGAACGGATCCTGATGATCTGGAACCTCCTTATGACAGACCTACGTTTACTGAAGATCATTGTGATCTGATCGGTGTGAACTATGAAGACCTGGTCTTTACAATCGCTGATGGTGCTTGTTTTAAAATTCTACGGAAATGGACAATCATTGAATGGTGTTTGTATGGCGATCTGGGTGGCATCGTCGAGGGTCAGAATTACTGGACACATACGCAGGTCATTAAAGTGGTCGATAGTTTCGGACCGGAATTTACAACCGATCAGCCTACTTTCGTGAATTGCAATGATGTTGATTGCGGCGGGGAGACATTAGTATTGTTTCAGAGCGCACATGACATTTGTACTCCTGATAATCTGCTGGAAGCATGTTATTCAATCGATTTGAATAATGATCAAATAATTGACTATGGACCATTTTGTAGCATCGGAAACGTAATCAATACGTCCTGGTATTTTCCACTTGGCAACCATAGAGTCATCTATACATTCGAAGATCGATGCGGAAATCGTACAGTAAAAGAGCAATTCTTTGACCTTAATTCTTGTAAAGCGCCACAACCTGTCTGTATACACGGATTATCAACTGACCTTATGTCCGATGGTAATGGAGGCGGAATGATTACGATATGGGCTACAGACTTTGATGCAAGTAGTTCACATCCATGTGGGCTTTACTTTACGCTTTCATTAGCTCCGGATACCCTTGTCAAGAGCCTGACATTTACTTGTGATGATGCAGGTCATCAAGTACCGGTAAACCTATATGTGACTGACAAACTGGGTAATCAGGCTTTTTGTACGACATTCATTATTGTCCAGGATAATAATGGTTTCTGTCCAGAAGGCGGTCATCTCACAGGTACTGTTACCGGTAATGTAAGTACTGAATCATCAGATAATGTATTGGATGTACAAGTACAATTAAGTGGAAGCACACTTTTACCTATAGCTACGAATCAAGCTGGAACGTTTACATTTCCTTCAATGCCTGTAGGTGGAAATTATGTAGTTGAACCGGATAAGAATAATGACTTTAAAAATGGAGTCTCTACGCTGGATCTTGTTCAGATACAAAAACACCTTTTAGGTATTAAGAAGCTGGAAAGTCCTTATAAGATGATTGCTGCAGATGCAAATAATTCTAAATCAATAACTGCAATCGACCTTATTGAGCTCAGAAAACTGATCCTGGGTATATACACTGAACTACCAAGTAATACAAGCTGGCGTTTTGTGGATAAGAGTTATACTTTCCCTGACCCATACAATCCATGGGAACAAGTATGGCCGGAGAGTGTATCATTGAATCCTCTTTCACTTGGCATGAATAAGGCTGATTTCTACGGAATCAAGGTTGGTGATGTTAACAATACAGTAAAGGCTAACGCACAAACTTTAGTGACAAGAGGTTCAGGTGAAACACTTGATCTTATCATCGACGATCGTCAGGTATCTGATGGAGAGACAATTGAAGTGCCTGTTTATCCAGGTGCAACCTGGAATCTCGAAGGTATGCAGTTTACATTCGACCTAAACGCAGGACTAGAAGTAGTCGAAGTGAAAGGTGGTACAATGGATGTAACTTCTGAAAACTTTGGATGGATTGATAGTCATACATTAAGTTCAAGCTGGAATAAAGCTGAAGGTATTAATGTGGATATAACTACACCATTGTTTACACTAGTGTTACATGCCGGAAATGATACAAGATTGAGTCAATCCATAAAGATCACTTCCTCGCCGACATCACCTGAAGCTTATTCATCTGACAATACGATTCTGGATCTGGGACTTAAGTTCCGCGGGGCAGATATCTATTCTTTTGAATTACTTCAGAATGAGCCTAACCCATTCAGCGGTAATACGCAGATTGGTTATGTAATACCGGCTAACGGAGAAGTTACACTGACATTATTTGATCTTGCCGGACGGCAATTGTACAATGAAACAGTCAATGGAATCAAAGGCCTGAACAAGATAGAAATCAGCAAAGAGCAAATTGGCGCTCAGGGGCTGGTTTACTATCAGGTACAATTCCAGGGATTTACCGCTACAAAGAAGATGATGATTCTCTGATAAGAGAAAAAGCATCTTATTATAAAATTTACTGTTTTTGGGATGGGACCCCTCTTCGCGCAAGTGAAGGGGGTTCTTTTTTTAAGTCTGCTCACCAATAGGATAAAAAGGCTGGATGCCCCTATCTTTGCATTCTTATGGGGAGGATCATGGGTATTGATTACGGGCTGAGGCGAACAGGGATTTGTGTAACTGATCCACTTCAGATCATTGTTCAGGGGTTGGAAACAAAAAAAACCGAGGAAGTCATGAATTTTATCCTCGATTATTCGAAAAAGGAACTAATTGATGCCTTTGTTGTTGGTTATCCTTTCCTCGATGGTAATTGGGGGAATAACAACTTCAGGTTTAAACTAGACGAGTTTATTCAGGAGTTAAGGAATGCTTTTCCTTCCAAGAAAGTAGACCTTCATGATGAACGTTACACTTCCATGCATGCAAGAGAAATAATTCATCAGCGGGGATTAAGAAAAGCCAAACGCGAGGATAAAGCATTATTAGATCAAACAAGCGCCATAATAATACTTCAGGAATATCTGGGACATATATGATACTACCTATTTACGCATATGGACAACCTGTCTTAAGAAAGAAATCACTACCTATTACCCGTGATTATACGGGATTGGATACTTTGATACAAGACATGTGGGATACAATGTATAGTGCCAAAGGTGTCGGACTCGCTGCCCCGCAGGTAGGAAAAGACATCCGCCTGTTTGTCATAGATACAACTCAGCTGGATAAAAAAGAAGTTAGCCCTGAAGGAATAAAAAGGGTTTTTATCAATGCGGAACTTAGTGATGAATCCGGAGATCCATGGTTGTATGAAGAAGGCTGTCTGAGTATACCTGATATCCATGTTGAGATAGAACGAAATCCTGTGATACGACTTTCATACATGGATGCTGAATGGAAAGAATATACAGAAACATTCAGAGGCGTGAATGCGCGCGTGATTCAGCATGAATATGATCACATCGAAGGTATCCTGTTTATTGACCGGATGAAGCCACTTAAGCGTCGTATGATAAACCGCAAATTGGAAAAAATTAAAAAAGGAGAAATTGAAACCAATCACCCGATGCGTTTTGTGAAAACTGGATAGCCTACAGATTATTTTCTTCCAAAATCTGCTGCTATTTCTCCCCAGTATTTAGTATCCCATTTTAAAATCGGGTTTTGCCACTGATTTGTTTTAAGCCAATTTTCTGCACGTGTGATCATTTCAAAAAGCTTGAAATTTGTTCTGTCTGCTTTTAATTTGGTATTGGCCTTTTTCTTTTTTACCCAGGACAGGGCTGTTTTTGAATCCGTATAAATAATTGTTTTCCGGTCATTTTTTTTGGCCAGTAAAGCAAGGGCGTGAACAATTGCCAGGAATTCTCCAATATTGTTTGTCCCATTCTGTACAGGTCCAAAATGAAATAATTCAGTTTTATCAGACGTCCATACTCCTCTGTATTCCATCATACCCGGATTACCGCTACATGCCGCATCTACACTTATACTCTCACTGATAAATTCTGATTTTTTTATAAATTTAGCAGGTGCTTTTTTAGGAACAAATGATCTTTTTAAATCAGGAGTTGTTCCATAAGCTTCCTCGGCCTCTATACGGGAATTGAAAGATTTGTAAATAGCACCCGGGAAATTTTTTACCTCGGTCTGACATAATGCCCATGAGGTATATATACCCGGATGATGGCCATGCCAAACGACATAGTATTTTTGTTTCTGCTGACTCATTGACCTGTAATATTAATGGAAACCGCGCAAATGTATTGGATTGACACACATAGTCATTTATATGGCTCCGAATTTGATGACGACAGGCCTGAGATGATCCGTCGGGCATTGGAAAATAATGTACTTCAAATGATGCTGCCAAACATTGACATGGATAGCATTCCTGCAATGATGGCATTAGTCAATTTATTTCCTGAACATTGTAAGCCGATGATGGGGCTTCATCCCTGTTCTGTTAAAGAAGACTTCAATGACGTATTAGCCCAAATGAAAATAGAAATTCAAAAGGGAGGATTTTATGGCATTGGTGAAACAGGGGTTGATCTCTATTGGGAAACAAAAACGAAGGATATTCAGGTTGTTGCCTTTGAAGAACAAATAACTTGGGGAAAAGAATTTGATTTACCGGTGATCATCCATTCCCGTGAATCACTGGACTTAAATATTGATATTATTTCACGCCATCAGGACGGTAAATTGAGAGGAATATTTCACTGTTTTGGAGGAGACTTTGCACAAGCAATGCGCATATACGAACTGGGCTTCAAAATAGGGATAGGGGGTGTGATTACATTTAAAAAATCCGAATTGGGTCCGTTGTTACCAAGGCTCCCCAAGGAAATAATTGTATTAGAGACAGATGCTCCTTATCTGGCACCTGTTCCGCATAGAGGAAAACGAAATGAATCCTCCTATCTGACCCTGGTAGCTGAAAAAGTTGCCCAAAGTCTAAATT
>JBDUAU010000231.1:0-2066 GCA_040004485.1 Saprospiraceae bacterium | reverse complement strand
GTGAATGATCAGGACTTTTTTACCTTTTGGGTAACCGAGTTTTTCCGCGTAAGTAGTCTCGGCGGTTTGGGCGAAAGAGTAATGACAAGCTAAGGTAACGAGCAGGAGTAAGATTTTTGTGGTAAGGGATTTCATGGACGTGTAGTTTTGATGATAAGGCAGAAGTTATTTGTAAATACCTTTTGCAAATGATTTCGTACTAGTCTTGCCCTTATTTTGTGTCTGGACTTATTTGTACAGGAGAATCCCCTGAACGAAATAAGTATCGTCATTTTTTGAAATAGATCTTACAACCACTTTAATTTGATTTTGAGCGTCTTTATGGGTAAAAACCAACTTTTCCTGAGGAATATCCATCGATTGATTGCCAAATTCTGCGGTTAATTCCTTAACCTTTTTGGCGATTTCCAGATCAGTTACTTTTTTGTTGTTCCGGTAAAGACTTAGTTTACTTCCTTTGTTATCAGGCCGGATGTTCCATTCCTTACTTCTCGTCTGTTTCTCATCACCGGAGTCGAAAAAGGTCATTTTATCAAACCCCTGGACAAGAATTTCCTTACTGGCACTATCCGAAAATTCTGAGGAAAAATTCGCATAATTCCTGGCTGGCGTTGTTAGAGATACTTCAATGTGCCTTTCAAGAACAACCTCCATTTTTCTATAATACTCATACTCTTTACGATTTTTTTCCGAAAACCCTTCGAAATATGGTTCTAGACCAATCTGTTCCCGAGATCTGAAAAAAGCAATAATGGACGTGAGTTCCTCGTAATCTCCCGCCTTCATTTTGATCTTCCCTGTGATCTGATTTTTAGCATTGAGGATTTTGTGTTCAGCTAAAATGTTATGAAATTGTTTTAACTGGCTGTTTTTAGAGACCTCAAAAATATTCCACGGACCCATTGGCAGCAAAAAGCAAAGAATGGAAAGGCTTATCGGTATCCAGCGAATGTCGTCGCGCTTTCCCGATAAGAAATAAATGGTAATAACAGCCAACCAAATAGCAAGTACGGCAACAATGTAGCGGTTTTCAGTAATGCCATAGTCACCGATCCTTCTCGTAATGCCGATGAACAGGAGGACGATCAATGGCAGAAGGGCCAGGTAATACCGCCGGCTGAAAATTTGTATCCACCGGTCGTCCTGATTTTTACGCAAAGGATAAAGTAGCAATAGGGCAAAAATTCCGGCAATTGAAAATGCCAATACCAGGTAAGCAACACCACCTTCCGGCAATTTCCATTCAAAAAGGATTTTACCTGTGTAAGCGTAAAGTATGATCAGATAAATGACTTCCAGAGGCAGCAGGACATATTGCGTGAATATTTTCAGACCATTAGGATACTCAGTTTGCTGATCCAGGTCACGAAGATTATCCGGGATTTTATTCAGAAAGAAGACGGTATGAAAAAAGGTAAATATTACAATGGCAAGATCCATTTCAATCTGCGCCGAAAACTCCACTTTGAACAGATATTTGATAGCCTGAATGGCGATTAGTAGTCCAATGAATAGGGTAAGTGAATACAATAACGCATTCAGAAATTGCAGAAAAAGTGTTTTGTTGAACTGCCAGAATCCATTTGGCTCATCAAATCCAATAAATGGGGCAAACGAAACGACAAGGTGAGCTCCCGCCAGGAAGAGTATGAAGCGATAGTAATCTGCTTGAATCGGATCTTCAGGCAGGCTGAAATAGTATAAGACCAGCAGGCCCGCAAGGCCAGCCATGACTCCGATGGTCCATGAACTTTTCCAGGCACCCCTTCTCGCCGAAAGCAGAACGGCCAGTGATAAAGGCAGGGCAAGGAATGAAACATAGGCTAAACGGATCAGCCAATTTCTTTCACTTTCAAGGGCATCGGGTGTCTCTGTGTAGCGTAGCAGTACGGCCATTTTGATTAGAGCAATCGCGACAACCCATTTGTATCGAACCGTAGTTTGAACAAAGTTTTCAGTCAGAGATTGAATGGAAGGTAATTTCATCATGTGTGGGTAAGATTATTTGTATAGCGAATGTAAATCAACAAATTTTTATTTGAATTCTGGTGCCACTTCGAAAGTAC
>JBDUAU010000668.1:0-6860 GCA_040004485.1 Saprospiraceae bacterium | reverse complement strand
GTCTTCTAGGCATTTATCACTCACATCCTGATCATCCGGCTATTCCCTCTATCCATGATCTCGAATTCGCACAGCCTTACTTTTCCTATCTTATACATTCCATCAATTCAGGAAAGCAAACGGATACACGCAGCTACCGTTTACAAAACGGAAAATTTGTCGAAGAAAATTTATCGTTAATAAAACATCAAAGACCACATGTCACTAATTTGACATAACCATAAAATAAATTAAAATAAAGTCCCCTTTAGGGGATTTAGGGGCAAAATCGTAAATCCAATGCTTCGACCATCTTAACTCAACCTTGGGCTATGTTTCGACCTCCTTATACTCAACCACGTGCTACAGCTCACCAACCACAGCTCATCAACCTTCCAAAATCTAAAATCTAAAATCCAAAATATGATAACCATTTTCATTCCAACACCACTCCGGAGATTCACCAGTGATAAATCAAGTGTGATCGTCGCTGCCCGCAGCGTAACAGAAGCCATCAGGCAACTTATCTCAGCGCATCCCTCTCTGACTCCTTATATCTATGATGAATCAGAACTCATTCGAAAACACGTTCGTATTTATTTAGGAGAAGAAGACATCAGAGAAAAACAAGGAACAGATACACTCCTAAAGGATGGTGATGAACTAAGTATTATTCCGGCTATTGCCGGTGGATCCGGACTTTTATAATAATCATTTCATGAGCATGAGAACTGAAGAAATAACTTTCAATAAAGAAGAGCTCGAACGATATAGTCGTCACATCATCATTCCCGAGTTCAATATTGAGGGACAACGGAAACTAAAGAATGCCCGTGTCCTCGTCGTAGGCACTGGTGGCCTGGGTGCACCTCTTCTTTTGTACCTCACTGCAGCGGGTGTGGGTACGATTGGTATTGTAGATTTTGACATTGTCGAAAAAAGTAATCTTCAGCGACAGGTTCTCTTTACAACTTCTGATGTAGGCAGGCCAAAAGTTGAAGCGGCAAAGGACAGACTGGCAGCCCTCAATCCTTTTGTCCATTTTGAATTGTTCAATACAAGGCTGGATAGCACAAATGCATTGGATATCATTTCATCATTTGATATTGTAGCGGATGGAACCGATAATTTCCCTACGCGATACCTCGTCAACGACGCCTGTGTGTTTGCGGGAAAAATAAATGTGTTCGCTTCCATCTACAGATTTGAAGGGCAAGCGAGTGTATTCAACTATCTCTATCCTGATGGAAGTCGTGGGCCAAATTACAGGGATCTTTTTCCTTCACCACCACCGGCAGGATTAGTACCAAGTTGCGCTGAAGGAGGTGTCCTCGGTGTTTTACCTGGCATATTAGGCAGCTTACAGGCGAATGAAGTGATCAAAGTTATTTCCGGAATAGGAACTCCTCTCGCTGGAAGACTATTTCAGTTTGATGCCGCCGAATTCCAGTCAAAAATTTATAAAATTTCAAAAGATCCTGAAAATCCAATTTCAGGAATTAATCCTACGCAGAGTGAACTCATAGATTATGAAATGTTTTGCGGAATAAATCATGCTGAGTTAAATGAAGAAAAAGAAATACCAAATGAGATTTCTGTAGATCAACTAAATGACTGGATCAAATCTGGTAAAGATTTTCAACTCATCGATGTCCGTGAACCCTATGAATACGAGATTGCTAATCTCGGAGGCAAACTCATTCCAAAAGGAGATATTTTAACTCACCTCGATCAGGTTGAAAGAGATAAACCGGTGGTGGTCCATTGTCGCTCAGGTAAAAGAAGCCAGGACGTCATCAATCTTTTGGAAAAAGAAGCAGGCTTCCATCACTTGTTAAATCTGCAAGGCGGCATCCTCGCCTGGGCAGATAAAATAGATTCAACAATGCCAAAATATTGAAATTAAGAAACCTAATCATCCTAAATTTGTTGTTGTATCGTAAGTCGTAAGTCGTAAGTCGTAAGTCGTAAGTCGTAAGTCGTAAGTCGTAAATCCAAAATCCAAAATCCAAAATCCAATGCTTCGGCTTGCCTAACTCAACCATGTGCCACAGCTCAACCATCTAAAATCTAAAATCCTTCATCATGTCCATCAAACTCGGCGATATAGCGCCAAATTTTCAGGCTGAAACCTCACAAGGCCCAATCGATTTCTATGATTATCTTGGTAACTCATGGGGGGTCCTCTTCTCTCATCCAGCTGACTTTACACCTGTATGTACAACTGAATTAGGTCAGGTAGCGAAGCTCAAAAATGAATTTGACAAAAGAAATGTCAAAGTCCTCGCACTCAGCGTTGACCCTATCGAATCTCATGACAAATGGATCAAAGACATCAATGAAACACAACACACTGAAGTCAATTTTCCACTTATCGCCGACAGCGATCGTAAAGTATCATTGCTATATGATATGATTCATCCTGGTGCCGCAGAAAAAACAACCGTAAGAAGTGTATTCATCATCGGACCCGACAAGAAAGTAAAATTGACCTTGACCTATCCGCCCAGCACAGGCAGAAATTTTTCTGAAATTTTAAGAGTAATTGATTCGCTCCAGTTGACAGCTTACCACAGCGTAGCAACTCCCGCCGACTGGAAACAAGGTGAAGATGTAGTCATTTTACCTTCCGTGCCGGATTCAGATATTCCAACAAAATTTCCAAAAGGTGCAACACACATCAAACCTTATTTAAGAACAACGCCACAACCAAATTAAATTACACTCGAAATAGAGACGCGATTCAACGCGTCTCTATTTCTTTAACTTCATTTTCTCAACATTCCACATTTTAGCTTCATCCGTTTTGAGATAATTCAAATATCTGTTATCTCTTTCTTCCCTGATGGAATTATTTGATCAAATGCAGATGTTAGTTTGGGTATGAAATTAAACAAGGTCAGTATCCAAAGGATAGTTTATTGGATAAAGTATATCAGCTCACGCCTTTCGTCTAACGTCTCACGATGAATTAGTGATTACTACCTTTCAAGAAACTGGTTACTGATGACCGATTACTGATTACCGGTTACTGGTCACCGATTACTGATCACTCGATCACCTGATCACCGATCACATATTTTTAACGATATTCCTGTGCATCAGAATATCTTTCAATTCATGGAGAACTTTATACTCATTCGGCATCACTTTTTTGAAGGCCTCTTTTATCGCAAAAAAAGTACCCTTTTCGAGTGCTATCTTATCCATCATATCGATTTTGGACGATACAAGCTTTAAATCTTCTTTGATCAGCTTTCGGATAGACGGAATGTCATGCCAGTCACCTTCAATTGCACAGGTAAGACTGGAGGTACCATCAGGCTGCACATCTGTTTCTAAGGCTATGAACCGATAATCTACCGCACTATCAGTATCAGAATACTTGGCAATATTCGTAAACGGAATACGCCAGTTTTCCTCTTCCAAACCTGAATTAACGAGAAAAATCTCAAGACCTTTCTCATGAAACCGGTAAACAATTACACGAACACTATCAAATACAGACATATGCTTAAGTCTTTGTCAATGGGCGTAAAAGTACGCCACAGAAACGGTTATTTTTTCCTTTTGTTCTCCAATATTCGTGTCAACATCTCATAAAGACTTAGGGAAATGAAAATCGCCTCTTCTTCTTCATTAAGTTTTGATATAAGAGTAAAGGCCCTTTGCTGATGGGCATGCGGCCGCAGTGGATTAAACATCTGCCCGACTTCACGATCCTTAACCATAATGGATAAAAGATCATTGGAATAAGGCCTGATTCTTCCCAGTATTCCTCTTGATTTCAATCCATGCATGACATTATTCTGATCAATTATTGCCACCTGGTTGCCATTGAAATAGACATCTACAATTTGTTTCTTAATTCTGAAGATGATTTCTGTGTCTGATGTCTTACAGCAAAGCAACGCTTCCCGCACCCCTTTGATATAATCTTTATAGGCGAAAACAACCATTGCCTCCGCATAGATGGATTGAATGGTTCCGGCCACTATTTTATCCAATCCCCGTTTCTGAGACTTAAGGTCAAGTTTTAGAGACATCAATTCCAACTCACTTTCCTCACGGAAAGGAATCAACTGTGATTGCAAAGGTCTCATGATTTGCCTCATCGCAGCAAGATCCTGATTGATCTTTCGGGTGCCGGGAGGCATACCCAAAACCTTCCTGATAATGTCCTCTATCATTTCCGGAGGTCAAGATACAGTTATTTGAAAATGAAAATTAAGTCCTGGATTCAGGACTTTAGAAAAACATCATTATCCACTGATTTGAAATTTATACCCTCAAATAAATCAAATCATTTCTTATCGGCTGCTGATGGCTTCAGCCGTTTTAGATTGTAGTCAGATTTCTTTTCTCTTCCTGAACTAACGCTGAATACTGATTACTGCTTACCAATTAACTTTTTAATTAAAATTACATGTAGCTTCTGATAGTTGAGCTCTTCCTCATCGTCTTCCGGAGTCGACGGATGGCTCTTTCTTTGATTTGGCGTACTCTCTCGCGCGTAAGCTCCAATTGCTCGCCTATCTCATCCAGCGTAAGTGGTTTTTCGCCCTTTAATCCAAAATAAAACGCTAACACCTCAGCTTCCCTGGGCGCCAGAGAATTCAAGCTATACTGAATATCTAGTCTTAAGGACTCTTCCATGAGTTTAAGATCAGGCTGCATTTCTGCATCAGTCTCAATCATGTCCAATAGTGTAAAACTATCCTCATCACTCGACACAGGAGCGTCAAAAGAAACATGTCTGTTATTACCGGGCATTGCATTGATGACATCTCTGATAGGCACATTGAGCAACTCCGCTAATTCCTCATGTGAAGGATCACGCTCAAACTCCTGAACAAAAGACACAAACGCTTCATTCAATCGGTTGTAGGAAGTGGACTTATTATGAGGCATCCGCACAATTCTGGAGTACTCCACAATCGATTGAAGGATACTCTGCCTGATCCACCACACCGCATAGGAGATAAACTTAAATCCTTTCGTTTCATCAAATCGCTTGGCCGCCTTCATAAGGCCTACGTTACCTTCATTTATAAGATCACTTAATGACAGACCCTGATTCTGATATTGCTTGGCAACTGATACAACGAATCGAAGATTAGCTTCAGTCATACGCTCAAGCGCCTCCTGGTCACCTGCACGAGCAAGGGCAGCCAATCTGGCTTCCTCATCCGATGTCATCATGTCTATCTTGCTGATATCCTGTAGATATTTCTCAAGCGCAAGACTTTCACGGCTTGTGATCCTGTTGGCTATTTTAAGTTGTCGCATTCCTGGGTTCCGTATTTAGGAGCTAATTGTGTTTTAATGCATAATGCCACTAGAAGGTACAATGTGGCATATCAAAAAGTTCACAGATTTTGTGGCCTATTATTTAGTTTTTCCATAATTCTTCATTTTTAGATAGAATTTGGCCTTTTAAACAGTATCCACCTTAATCCGTTCCTATAATGTCTCGAGGACCCTATTTCGTACCCAACCAAACCCACTTTTTTTTCAGTCTAACGATAATTAATTGAAAAATCTTATGAAATACATGTTATCAATCACCTTAGCCCTCAGTTTCCTCTTCCTCAATTTTTCAGGTTGTGATAAAAAGAACAATACTGATGCTCTGTGTAATCAAATAACGCTGAAAAAACCATTTACAGCTAAAATCGATGAGGTATGGTGCCTGGATCAGGCCAACTGGAGTATCAGATTCGGTCCTCTTGTAGAAGACAGTAGGTGCAATGTTCCCAATATTGAATGTGTTTGGGCAGGAAGATATGTGATGGCAGCGACCATCATCAATAGCGATGGCGAAGAAAGGGACACTTTCTATGCAGTCCAAAATTGGACCGATACTTTACATCAGGGGATTTACAACATCTACCTGAACAAAGTTTATCCTGAAATACGTCCTACAATGGAAGCATTGGATTCTGCAAAATATTCATTCGACATTGTAGTAGAGGAACAATAAGCAGAGAATCAATAAATCCACCATAAAAAATGTGGATTAATTTAAAAGAGAAAGGACAAGTCATGACTTGTCCTTTCTCTTTTATTATGGCATCAGTTTAATTCCCTCACTTCTTAACTATATACCGATTACTGATACCGTTTACCAATTACCGTTTACCAATTACCGTTTACCGATCACCGTTTACCGATCACCGTTTATCTGCGTGGTCCGCGATCACCTCCTCCACGATTTCCGCCTCCTCCTCCACGATCATCTCTTCTCGGTCCACGATCATCCCGACGAGGTCCACGATCATCTCTTCTTCCTCCACGATCTCCACCACGGTCACCACGATCATTGTCTCTGAATGAAGATCGTTCCTCTCTTTCCGGAGGTCCTTCTTCACCAAATCCATCTTCATATTCACCACTATCATTTTTTTTGCGCTCAGGTTTTGGAAGTAACGACTTACGAGACATCCTCATCTTACCTGTACGGGAATCGATTTCCACAAGTTGCACTTTTACGATGTCACCTTCTTTGAATACTTCCTCCACATTATCAATCCTGCTGTGCGATATTTCAGATACGTGCAATAGTCCGCTCTTGTTCATGAAATCAACAAACACACCGTATGGCATGATTGTCCTGACGACAGCTTCATACACATCGCCTACTACTGGCGTATGCGTAATACCCACAATCCGCATCCTGGCTAGCTCAAGACTATCCTTATTTGAACTGGCAATATTGACAATTCCTTTATCTCCGACTTCTTCAATATTAATGATGGTACCTGTAGTAGCCTGGATATCCTGGATAACTTTTCCACCTGGGCCGATGACAGCACCAATCTGACTCTTCTCAATGATGATCTCAAGGATACGAGGTGCGTGTGGTTTAAGATCTTCTCGTG
>JBDUAU010000285.1:0-6865 GCA_040004485.1 Saprospiraceae bacterium | reverse complement strand
GTGATCGCCTCGCTCAGCAATATTTCAGTGCGAAAGCAGGCTATTGCTGATATTACAAAGCTGAATGATGAACTTGAAACGACAGTTGAAAAGCGAACAGAGGAATTAACTGCCGCCATGCACCTGTTGGAGCACTCCAAAGCAGAAGTATCGAAAGCACTGGTAGTAGAGAAAGAATTAGGGGAGCTTAAATCAAGGTTTGTCACTATGGCTTCGCATGAATTCCGGACGCCACTCAGCACAGTACTCTCTTCCGCCTACCTGATTCAGAAGTATGTCAACACAGAAGATCAAAGCAAGCGGGAAAAACATCTTGATCGAATTGTTTCATCGGTGACGATGTTGACCGGCATTTTGAATGAATTTCTCAGCATGGGTAAAATTGAGGAGGGTAAGATTCAGATGCGACTTGTAGCATTTAATGTTGAGGAATGCATTATGCCTATTTTGAGTGAAATAGAAAACAACCTTAAAAATCAGCAAAAATTAGTTTATAAACACAGGGGTGACGAGATGGTGGTTCTTGATCTTTCACTTTTTAAGCACATTATTTTTAACCTATTATCAAATGCGAGCAAATTTTCTCCGGAAGTAAGTACTATTGAGATGGAGACGGTCCTCGAAGATCATGTTCTTTCTCTAATGGTCAGGGATCATGGAATAGGCATCTCCAAAGAGGACCAAAAACATCTGATGGAACGCTTTTTTCGCGGAAGTAACGTAGCGAATATCCGCGGTACGGGACTCGGACTGCACATTGTTTCAAAATATGCTGAATTGATGAATGGGGAGGTGAAATGCCAAAGTGAGTTGGGAAAGGGAACTGAGTTTACAATTGTTTTTCATACAAAAGAAAAAACAGATGAAAAGAATCTTGCTTGTTGAGGATAATGACGATATCCGGAATAATACTGCTGAAATATTGGAATTGGCGAATTATGAAATGATCCTAGCTGAAAATGGAAAAGTGGGTGTTGAAAAAGCTATTCAATTTTGTCCGGATTTGATCATCTGCGATATTATGATGCCTGAATTGGATGGCTATGGGGTATTGCATGCGGTGCAAAAAAATGATGCTATAAAAAATACTCCTTTTATTTTCCTGACCGCCAAATCTGAACGGGATAATTTCAGGAAAGGAATGGAAGCCGGTGCAGACGATTATATTACCAAACCATTTGAAGTTTCAGAACTTTTGAATGCAGTAGACCGACGTTTAAAGAAAATTGATGCGCTTAAACAGCAGGTTAAGCTGGGTTTGGATGGCCTCCTTAGCCTTGTTAAAGTTGCCTCGGGTAAAAATCCCATGCAGGCCCTAACTGAAAATCGCAGAATTGACAAATACAAGAAGAAATACATCATTTATTCAGAAGGGAATCATCCTAATAATCTTTATTACATCTTAAAAGGAAAAATTAAGACCTATAAAAAGAATCAAGAAGGAAAGGAACTCGTGATGAACCTCTACAGCTCCGGAGATTTCCTTGGTGATGTGGCATTGTTGGAGTCAACTGTTTATTCAGACACCGCCGAAACGCTTGAAGATGTTGAGCTCGTACTTATTCCAAAAGATGAATTTGACCTGCTGATCAACAACAATCCGGAAGTGGCTAAAAAATTTATTCAGCTTTTAGCCAGGAATGTTTCAGGCAAAGAGACGCAGCTTTTATCCATGGCCTATAATTCATTACGCAAAAAAGTGGCCGATGCATTGTTGTTGGTGCAAAAGAAATACCAGAAAAATGCAAAGGACAGAGTCATCATTGATCTGACCCGGGAAAATCTGGCACACATTGCAGGTACAGCCACGGAATCCCTGGTGCGCACACTAAGCGATTTCCGCGATGAAAAGCTAATCGACATACATGATGGGAAAATCATGATCATGGACCGGATAAAACTTGAGAGACTTTTGAATTGAAATGCAACTCCATATGGGAGCTTCATCATTTCCACCAATGTCAACCTCAGGGAAATTCTATGATGTCACCAAACAGGATAATTAGATCGCCTTTGACTTAATCGGTTCACCATTATCATAATTTTTAAAAAGGTATTGGTTAAAATCCTCACGCAGTTTGTTGAAATGATTTTCGAGGAGATTCATATTTGTACGAAAATCGTTCCGGCTATTTTTAATGATGACCATTTGCTGATCTGTCTCATTTTTTTCCATGATCAGTTTATTTAACCTGGTCAGATGATCCCTCAGGATGAGGATCTTCTCATCCAACTCTAAAAAACAGGTTTGAAAATTTTCTGCTTTTTCCAGGAAATTTTTCTCATGTTCCGGCTTGAGGACCTCAGTTAATCTTAACTTGAAATGAACGTTTTCATCCATCATCGTATAGATTACCTTTTTCCAGGTCTCATTTTCATATTGTATTTGTTTAAGAAGAGAGTTTGCCATTTTTCTTTTAGTTCATTAGTTCTTAGAAAATTTGGTGGTGCCGCATGGTCAGTTCTTCTTATATACAAAAATATTTCTTACATATTAGATCTTTTTTGATTGTGGTCAATTACAAACCTGATTGATATCAGCCTTTCTTCGGCCCTATATCACCGGAGCACTTAAATGTCATAAATTCTGGTTTGGATGAAGTTATTTGAAGGATTATTGTAAGGGAGAGAATTCCTTTCGACTAAATTATATTCAGGTTTTGGTCAAAAGGAGACATTGAGGAATGACAATATACAAGGAATTTTTCGGTTTTTCAGAAATTGATGTGTATGCAGGGTGGTTGAGCCTGATTCTTGTGCCTGTATTCGACGATTAATTTAACATTTTATTATGTCCTGTCTTTTAAAAATACATCTCCTGAAACCTCACCAACCGGGACAACAGGAACATCAATTGTGTTTATCCGGTTTGGGCAATGATGATTTGTAATACCGGTTTTAAAATCCACCGGGATAAGTTTTCAATATTATAAATGGATTGATGTTGTATGAAAGGACTTCACTAAATAGAAACAGAGGCCATTCCCCAATAGCCCCTATTTCGTTCTAACTCAAGTCTTTTTACTCTGGTTAATTCATATGCATGACCACAACGGTCTTTGCCAAAACAGACGTAGCTGATTTTATTTGTATTATGTAAGTGCCTTCCGGAATTTGGGATACATCAAAATTGTAAGTGTTGAGCCCTAATTCGGTATCGTGTGATTCTTTTAAATAAACTCTTCCCGTCAAGTCTACCATTCTGAATTCGCTCTTCTGCGTATCGTTGCTGATAAAACGTAAGGACATGAGTTCGTTTATAGGGTTTGGCCAAACATCCATCGTAACATTTGTCACGCTGCTGCTTCTCTTTTTGATGGCTGATGACCCAGGCACGACTGAAACTGGTCTTCCAACTGTACAATTGAGCGTAGCTGTAGTGGTTTTGGTGCATCCATTAAGGTCTGTCACCATGAGAGTGATTGTCACTTCTTCCTCACCCATATAGATATAAATTTCTGATTCTCCCTGACCAGCCTGTATATAACTTTTTCCTCCGCTGACCTCCCAGAAATAAGTAACGTTTTGTGTATTTCCGGTCAATAAACTTGTGATGAGTACTTTGTCAGAATTGCATGCAGCTTTAGTTGGAAGAATAATATCACTGGAAAGTATTGCATTAGGTCTCCAGAATATATATTGACTACCTGTGGCTTCATTGCCACAATCATCAGTCGATGTCCAGTTGCGGAGCACATCAAAATCTCCTTCATTTGCGCCGGGTTGAATTGTCTCTGTGTAGATAACTGTTGTGACTCCTGTGCCATCAAAAGCATATACAACCGGGGGATCTGGTAATGGATCGCAGATAATTTTGGTATCCTCAGGAATCCCGCCCAACACAGGAGGCTGTGTATCTTCTCCATTAATGGTCTGAACGCAAGTTTCAATGACATTGCAATCATTTGTGGCTTCCCATGTCCTGCTGATGATATAAGCATTTGGACATGCGCCTATGGCAATTGCATCTGTATAACTAATAGCCACGTTGCCGGGACAATCACTTGATGCAGTGGCGTATCCTGTATGCGAAGGTGATGTGGATTGATCATATTCCATATTCATACTTGCAGGACAACTGAGTGCTATCGTAATAGGTTGAGCCAAAGGGATACAAGTGCTCTGTTGTGGTTGTCCCCATGGATAAGATCCGGATCCAATGTAGACCCAATTGAATTGAGCTACATTTTCGATTGTGGCCATGGATTCCATCCAGGGGGCAGGATCAACTGCTGTGATGACGACGCCATCATCTCCATTTAGGAATCCACCATTTTCAGGATCCTGTTCCATATCCCAAACCAATGATGGGCAAAAGCTTTGCACATTTGGATTGGGATCAGTTATTTGGAAGCAGACCTGGAAAAGCTTTGTCCAGTTTACGGTTTGGAGCACGATAGGCGTTGCATTTGGGTCAACAAGTTGCATTGCACCATTTACCCAGGCTGCACTTCCATTAAAATTAAATAGCATTGGGCCATTGGGGCTGCTATAAATGTTTGGTGGGTCCGGAGCAACAGCAGTATAACCTCCCTGAAAATCAGAGAAACTGATGAATTCAAGAGAGGTTTCATCATAGAAAAACCTGACGTTCATTCCAAAAATTTCTGTACCAACAGTATCAGATTTAAATTCTACATCTGCACAATATTGTTGGGTTGTAGTGCTGTAACTGGGATTTGCAAACCTTACTGTTACAGTCGCCTCCTGGGCGAAAGAAGAGATCGTCAATCCCGTGAATACTAATGTAAAGGCAATAAACAAAGCAATTTTGAATTGAGTGGTTGATTGCACGTAATGATTGATGATACAGATCGATCTTTTATAAGTAAGTAATAATTTTTTCATGACTACTTTGTTTACCGGGGAAAAATATTCACCGTCACAAAGATCGTCACAGGTGCAGGACACTATCGACGACGGCAGTCAAGCCTACAGTTGATTGTAATCAAGATGTAAATTTTGGATTTATACATTTTAAGACTTGCGACTTTTTGAAAAAAAGCTACGATCATCCATGGTTCGACACATTCGACTAGCTCAGTGCGACGTCTAAGTACAAAAGGTCATTGTGGATAGAAAAATTGCCAGGAAAGTTTCGTTTATTTTTTTTAAATAGAAGAGGGGGATATTGCCGGGAATATTATTTTTCTTTTGATCATTGGATGTAAATCACCCTTTGTATTGACCGCGGTCATACCCGGCTTTCTCGATAGACTGCATTTTTGACTCAGGATCGCTTTCATACAGTAAACAATTCGCTAAAATTCTTGTCTCTAAGAGATAGTTCAATGTGACGTAAATAATATGTAAACATTAATCACTTTCGCCATGCATCAGGATGTAAATAGTACAAAAGAAAATAGCAGTAGTCCCCACCGTTTTATTTTAGTCCCTGTTGATTTCACACAAGAAAGTGTTCATGCACTACGGTATGCCCGCATGCTGGCCACACACATGGGGATGGGTATCACGGTTGCATATATACATCAACCTTTATTTGACGCCGTCACAGATAGTGCTTTCGATGTTGATATGATGAATAAAAATCGGGAGCGCCTCGAGGAAATGATGATAGAAGTTGGATGGGGCCAGGGCAAAGCAGAAAAACACGTGCCGGTAGACACACATTTTGACACGGGGGATATTAAATCTCAATTGTTTCATTTGCTGGAGAATGATAAATATGAATTCGCTGTCATGAGCACCAAGGCAGAAGATTCAATGATCAGACGCGTCTTTGAATCTGTGTCCTTAAAGATCAGCAGGTCTGTCTCCAAACCTGTGATCGTCGTGCCACCCGGTGCAGCAGTTAAATTTCCGGAGAAAATAGTAGTTGGATTGTCCGAGGAATTGTTGCACGAATCTGCGCTGACATACATACTTCATTTTGTTTCTGATCATCACATGACGGCCGATTTCATTTTTGCAACCAATGATGACAAGCAATTCACATACATGAAAGATAGTCTGAATGAAAAGCTTATAACTCTTCATAAAGAGATGAAAGGAATAAATATTAAATCAGTTCCTTATGAAGGAGAAGCGATTCACGAAGCAATAGCAGGATATGCTACTAAAGTTCATGCAGGTTTACTTGTCCTGGTGACAAAGCACAGGAATTTTATAGAAGGACTGGGTCACACAAGTGTTTCAAAGAAAGCTTTGCTGCATCCTGATTTGCCGGTCATGATATTACATGCTCCTGATGATGATGGATTAGGTGTCATGGGTCAGTTTTATGACGTCATCAAGGAAGGATAAAAGATCACCTGATGAGTGAGTGGGGGTGATAAACAATACATGATTATTTATTCGGATCATAAAAAGGAAATAAGATGAAATTACTTGAAAATAAAGTTGCTATTGTTACAGGTGCTGGTTCGGGAATCGGAAGAGCGATCGCAGTGTTGTTTGCAACAGAAGGAGCTAAAGTTGTTGTATCTGATATTAATGAAGCAGGAGGCAATGAAACGGTAGCCACGATTAAGCAAACAGGTGCTGATGCTATTTTTATTAAGGCCAATACTGCAGATGCTAAAGAAAATGAAACTCTGGTGGCTCAGGCAGTAAAGAAATATGGAGCATTACACATCGCTGTCAATAATGCAGGGATTGGTGGTCCTATTGCTCCTACTGGTGAATATCCGATAGATGGTTGGGACAAGGTGATCAGCATCAATCTGTCCGGTGTATTTTATGGTATGCATTATCAGATACCTGAGATACTGAAGTCAGGAGGAGGTGCGATCGTCAATATGGCATCCATTTTAGGCCAGGTCGGAACAAAATTTTCTCCAGCTTATGTGGCAGCTAAGCATGGTGTCGTCGGACTTACAAAAACGGCTGCATTGGAATATGCTTC
>JBDUAU010000526.1:0-2071 GCA_040004485.1 Saprospiraceae bacterium | reverse complement strand
AAGCAGGGGGCAGGGAGCAGGGAGCAGGGCAGGCTCTCATGGCACATTTGCCGGGCTATCGTGGCACATTTGCCGGGCCGGTTTGTGTTTAGCTATTGTGCCACGAATGCCGCGCCGCTCTGTGATAGAAGAGAAATTGTTGAATGAAATAAATCAAACCTAAACTCTTTAATCTTTCTAAATTTTCTAAACAAAGACGCGGAGCGAGAGGAATTGCGGATATGGTGTTGAATGACGTGAATCAGAACTGAAGAGCAGGAAGCCGGAGCAACTGGTAATAAGCAATAAGAAGGAAAAATTAATTTGCGTTAATTAGCGTAATTAGCGGCAATAAATTTATTTGAAACCATTTACCAATTATGAAATCAAATAATCATATTCATACTATCCAGTCTATTTCCTTCGAAGGTGATGAAATGATAATAGTCGTCGATGACAGAAGTTTAAAAATTAAGTTATCGGAAGTTTCAGGAAAACTTGCGCGCGCAAATATGGAGGAAAGAAACAAATACAATATTTCACCTTCAGGCTATGGCATTCACTGGCCCGGGTTGGATGAAGATTTATCCATTAATGGGTTTTTGGAAAATAGGCATTACTAGATTGATGATTCTTCATCTCTTGACTTGAAGGAGTCAATTGCGTTTCTTATTAAATGCAAGTTTTTTTGAACCTATCTTGAATTTTTATATATTTCTCTATATCTTTGGACAAAATTCGTCCAAATCATTTTAATCCAAAGCAATGCTTTCTACAGGTGAACAACTTCGCAAACTCAGAGAAAGTCATGGTCTGCCCTTACGTAAAGTGGCGGCAACATTGGATATTGATACCTCTATCCTAAGCAAGATAGAACGAGGAGAAAGGACTGCCTCACGTGCTCAGATATTAATTCTGGCCAGGATGTTCAATACGAATGAAAAAGACCTATTGCTCAATTACCTCAGCGACAAGGTCTTGTATGAGTTGGCAGATGAAGATCTTGCGGCAGAAGCTCTGAAGGTGGCAGAAAAGAAGATCATTTATCGTAAGAAACAACACCTTGAAAAACTTTAATCAGTTGAATCCCATTCCAAATGAATTACCAAGCAGGCATGCTGACCGAATAGGCCAGGAATATACTGCGTCTATAAATCAAAAGGATAAAAAGGAACGTGGTCAGTTTTTTACTCCGGTGGAAATAGCTTCATTCATGGCATCCCTTTCGGATTTTAAAGAAAAATCTGTAAGAATTCTTGACCCCGGAAGCGGAATTGCAATTTTATCCTGCTCACTTATCGAACATCTCCTCCAGATCAATCCGTCCTTACATTCTTTGGAGCTGGTATGCTATGAAACGGATTTGGAACTCTTACCATTCCTCCATCAGTCATTGAAAAATCTTAAGGAATGGTTGAGTAATAAAGGAGTGATTTTTAATTTCACTGTTCACACAGAAGATTTTATTCTTCACACAGCAAGTTGTCTTTTAGATTCTCACGATCTATTCCTTGAGCCAATAGCTAAATTTGATATCGTCATATCCAATCCACCTTATTTTAAACTGTCTATAGATGATCCAAGAGTCCTGGCAGCCAAGGTTATTGTAAATGGCCATCCTAATATCTATTCCATTTTTATGGCTTTAAGCGCCAGATTGCTTAAAGAAAATGGAGAATTAATATTTATTACACCTCGTAGCTACGCATCCGGAGGATACTTCAAAACATTCCGCGAATTTTTCTTCCAATTGGTTGAATTAACTCATGTCCATCTTTTTGTGTCGAGAAGGGATACATTTAGCCGCGATAAAGTCTTGCAGGAAACGGTCATTATTAAAGGCATTCGGCAGCACTTGATGTTAGAAAATACTGTCGTTACTATTTCATCGTCTGCCGGGCTTAAGGGACTGGATGAACCAAAGATCAGAACCTTTCCTAAAAAGGATATATTAGATCTAACGACAAAGGAAAAAATCCTTCACCTTCCTACATCCGATTATGAAGAATCCGTTATGGATATTTTTAAAACATGGTCAGGAACATTATCAAAATATAACATTAAGATTTCAACCGGTCCTGTAGTTGCTTTT
>JBDUAU010000254.1:0-2074 GCA_040004485.1 Saprospiraceae bacterium | reverse complement strand
GCTCTACTCATCCTCGTTCTACAGCTCATCAACCGATGTGAGATGTGAGATGTGAGATGTGAGTGGTCAATAGGCAAAAGGCAAAAAAAAACAAAAAGTAAAAACAAATAAATATAAAAAGTTATAAACGCATAAACCAATAAATAAATAAACCTATAAACTTATAAACATCTAAACATCTAATGAGTGTAATTATACTTCTTCTTCTGGTCAGCTTAGGTATAGCCGCTATTTTCCTTATTGGATTTTTGTGGAGCGTGCGTGACGGCCAGTTTGACGATGATTATGCACCGCCGAGGAGGATTTTGTTTGAGGACAAAGAGGAAAAGGTAAACAGTGATCGATGATCGGTGGTCTGTGATTGGTGGTCGGTAGTCAGTGGTCGGTGGTCGGCGGTCGACAAGAATAAAGAATAAATGATATAACAAATAAATCAACATAATCAACGGAATACAGAAAATGGAATTAGAAAAATTTTACTACGATAACAGGATCCCGAAGATGTTTGCGATAGCAACCATCACATGGGGAACGGTAGGAATGCTCCTTGGGGTCATTGCGGCTTTTCAGTTAGCTTTTCCGGTGCTTAATTTTAGTGAATACCTTCCAAATCTTTCTTTCGGGAGGCTGAGACCGGTGCACACTAATGCCGTCATTTTTGCATTCGTTGGTAATGGAATTTTCACTGCGGTGTATTATTCTCTGCCACGACTGCTTAAGACATCAATGTGGAGTAAAAAGCTGGGCATCATTCACTTCTGGGGGTGGCAAACCATTATCGTTCTGGCAGCCGTGACACTGCTCTGTGGATTCACTACCGGTAAAGAATATGCCGAACTTGAATGGCCCATCGATATTCTCATCACCCTGATCTGGGTCATATTTGGACTCAATATGTTTGGCACTATACTGACACGTCGTGAGCGACACCTTTATGTGGCGATATGGTTTTATATCGCATCATGGGTCACTGTAGCTATGTTGCATATTGTCAATTCAATGGAGTTGCCTGTTTCATTGTTTAAAAGTTATTCATGGTATGCAGGTGTACAGGATGCCCTGGTACAATGGTGGTATGGGCACAATGCCGTTGCATTTTTTCTGACTACACCTTACCTGGGATTGATGTACTATTTCCTTCCTAAAGCAGTCGACCGGCCTATCTATTCCTATAGACTTAGTATCATCCATTTTTGGAGTCTCATCTTCATCTATATCTGGGCAGGTCCGCATCATCTTCTTTATACAGCTCTGCCTGAATGGGCTCAATCACTTGGCACTGCATTTTCTATCATGTTGATTCTTCCAAGTTGGGGAGGTATGCTCAATGGCCTCTTTACATTGAGGGGAGCATGGGATAAAGTAAGAGAAGATCCGGTGCTGAAATTCTTTGTTGTCGCAGTGACTGCTTATGGTATGGCTACATTTGAAGGCCCGATGTTGTCGCTTAAAAATGTAAATGCTATATCGCACTATAGTGATTGGACAATTGCACACGTGCATGTTGGGGCATTAGGCTGGAACGGATTTCTCACGTTTGGTATGATGTATTGGCTGATTCCAAAATTGTTCAACACAAAACTTTATTCCAGGAAGATGGCGGGCACGCATTTCTGGATTGGAACGCTGGGTATCATGTTGTATGCTATTCCAATGTACTGGAGTGCATTCAGGACATATTTTATGATGAAGGCATTTACACCTGAAGGACAATTGCAGTACCAGTTTATTGATGTTGTGCAAACAATCGTACCATTCTATGTGCTTAGAGCGATCGGGGGAACAATCTATCTGACTGGTGTGATCCTTATGATTTATAATCTTTGGAAAACGGCCAAAGCAGGTTCATTCGTCGCCCAGGAAGCTGCTGAAGCTCCGGCCCTTGAGAAAAGATATGCTGCACCAAAAGGTAGTTTCTGGCACAGTATCATCGAGCGCAAACCAATTTTGTTATTGATATTAAGTTTAGTGTTGGTCAGTCTTGGCGGGTTGTTTGAATTGATACCTACCTTCCTTGTCAAGTCCAATATTCCTTCTATAGCTTCTGTAAAACCATATACTCCTCTTGAACTTC
>JBDUAU010000072.1:0-6886 GCA_040004485.1 Saprospiraceae bacterium | reverse complement strand
ACCCAATGCATCAACCAATGCAATACACATCGCTGGAAGGCAATATTTCTTTCTATTTCATCACGGTAATAAGGCTCATGATGATCACCATATACACCGGGGCGGTCAAATTTCCCGGGGATTTCAACTGTGTATAAATCGTAACCTAGTTCTTCATGGACGATATAAAAGATCCGGTATTCTATCCATTCCCAGCCCATATGGAAAGACCCATAATGTTTTTCAATCACTTCCTGCTGTGTGATCCAGGCATTGTGATAATGGGGCATGATGACTGCGCATCTGGCATCTCCTTTATTGAGATATCTGGGAAGAGATCCGACCACATCTGCAAGGCCTCCTACTTTGGCAGCAGGGTAGCATTCGGCACTAACCATCAATATGTGAGGTGAATCTGTTTGTGATGCTTCCATTCGTTTGGTTTGACCGATTGTTTTCCTTTTACTTCATTGGTCTAGTCCCACAATATACGTTGAGCATCAGAAATGTAAGGATATGTATCCTAAAGAAGCGTTTTCAAATGTTTATTTAGTAATTCTTCATGCACCCATTTCGTAATCAAGAATGAGACATCACCTTCTCCTTAACCTTAGCCTTCGGCTTTTTCCCTACCTTTGCACCCGTAAACATGAGTTCCTTAGGCAGAATATTAGTAGCGATGAGCGGTGGTATAGACTCCACGGTCACAGCCATGATTCTTCAGGATCAGGGCTATGAAATCATTGGAATTACAATGAAGACATGGGACTATGCGACCAGTGGTGGTGATCGGAAAGAAACCGGTTGCTGCAGTCTTGATAGCATAAACGATGCACGCCAGGTGGCAGTCGAAAAAGGCTTTCATCATTTCATAGTCGATATCCGTGAAGAATTCGGTGATTATGTCATCAATAATTTTGTGGATGAATATCTCCATGGCCGTACGCCAAATCCATGCGTACTCTGTAATACACACATCAAGTGGGAAGCTTTGTTGAAAAGAGCTGATGCACTCGGCTGTGATTTCATTGCCACAGGTCATTATGCACGTATAAGTCAGCAGGATGGAAGATATTTTATTCAACGTGCAGTTGATCAAAACAAAGATCAGTCATATGTTCTGTGGGGGCTCAGTCAGGAATGTCTGAAGAGAAGTATGTTCCCCCTTGGTGAAATGACGAAACCTGAAGTAAGACAACTTGCAGCTGATTATGGTTATCTCGAACTTTCAAAAAAAGCAGAGAGCTATGAAATCTGTTTCGTGCCTGACAATGATTACAGAGGTTTTCTCAATCGAAGAGTGCCCGAACTGGCCGAAAAAGTAAATGGAGGATCATTTGTCAATAAGAACGGTGAATTCTTAGGTCGCCATAGAGGTTTTCCATTTTATACGGTAGGTCAGCGCAAAGGCCTGGGCATTGCATTTGGTGAACCTATGTTTGTCTCCGAAATAATTCCGGAAACGAATACAGTTGTTTTAGGAAAAGAAGACGAACTGATTAGAAACAGCATGCTTGTCAGTGGCCTCAATTTACTGAAGTATGACAAGTTGCCGGAAAGGATGGAATCACTGACAAAAATCCGATATCGCGATTCTGGTACGATGAGTGAGTTAACGCAATTGGACAATTTAAAAGTTGAAGTTTCCTTTTTGGCAAACGTACGCGGAATAGCACCTGGCCAGTCGGCTGTATTTTATGAAGGTGATGATGTCATTGGTGGAGGAATTATTCAGGGCAGCTCAAGAAATTAAAAATGATGCACACCAGGTTTATACTATTTGGATTTGTATTATTATTCTTCACATCCTGTGTGAAAGATAAAGTCGAAGTGCCTGTTGATGACCATTCAGTAGAATATTTTCCTTTACAGATTGGTAGATACATTGTCTACTCCTTAGATTCGGTTGTCTTCGATGATGCATCCGGAGGGAATATAAAAGATACAGTCTCTTTTCAAATCAAAGAAGAAGTGTCTGGTTATCAGATTGCTTTGTCGGGGGATACTTTGTTTTACTTGCACAGGTCAAGAAGGAATACACCTGAAGAAAACTGGACGG
Source organism: Saprospiraceae bacterium (assembly GCA_040004485.1). GTDB lineage: Bacteria > Bacteroidota > Bacteroidia > Chitinophagales > Saprospiraceae > Opimibacter. Next base: position 4,848 of record JBDUAU010000072.1, on the reverse strand, counting down.
TAACGGATGTCTGGACTGCAAGCCGATCTTCCACTGAAGCCACCCGAACAGAAGAGAATCTCAAATTCCGTAAAATGACATTTCCTCTTCGCTACAGAAAAAAATGGTCTACCACCTCATACATCCCGACCTCCACAACCATCATAGTGGGTACAGAGATGATGCAGCCTTATCAGGATTGGGATTCTGAAGTTGTTGATTTTGATGTAGCGGATCAGGTGGGTACTTTTTCTTTCGCTGATGGTGAGGTCATGCATGTCAGTCAATCCGATATAGACGATGGAAGCATCAAGCGATACGTTTATGAAAAATATGTCAGGAACATTGGCCTGGTAGCCCGCACAGATAGTATTCTGGACAGCAGATGTTTTGCGCTTGGTGATTTCACAGAATGTATCGGGAAGACATGGCTGGAACAAGCCGGTAAAGGATATATTTTGTCCCAGGTAATGATCGATCACAATTGAGCCCCCAATATCCAACTCATACGGAGTATTTTTTAATAGGTAAAGCTCTCAGATCACATGGCACCGGGGGAGAATTACGTATACTGGTAGATCAGCAATTGAAATCCTACATTCGAAAAAGCACCTATTTGTTTTTTGATCTGGATGGTTCTAAAGTTCCTTATCAAATCACTGATGTTGAAGATGGCAATCATTTTGTAATCACCCTTGAGGATGTAATCAATAAGAAGGATTCAGATGTATTGGGGAGTATTGAATTTTATATTCCATTAGAAACTGTAAAATCAAGACATCAGCATTCGCCAAAAAACATCCGCGGAAAATGGGATGAATACAGAATATTGGATACAATGAGCGGAGTGTTGTATGACATTATTCGTGTTGAAGAATTTCCACAACAATTAATGGCCATCACTATTATTGATTTAAAAGAAATACTTGTTCCACTAAGTGATCAATTAATTACCTCCATTGACAAGGAAAATAAAATTATCATGATGGATATTCCTGAAGGTCTGCTTGATCTCTGAGAAATTTAATTCTTAAAGGCTCATATATTCAGGTTCTCACGTCTCATTATCATTATTCATTATTCATTATTCATTATTCATTATTCATTTTCACTTTTCACTTTTCACTTTTCACTTTTCACTCCTTCACTCCTTCACGCAGACCGCATAGATTTTCCTGATACTAATTTATATCCTTTTGATGTGATGATAGAAGCAAATGGAAGCATATGATCTTCAGGTTCTATAGAGGCCACTCCTGTTTCACCATTCAGATTCATCGCGATCATCTTGACATTAAAATCAATTTTATCTAACCCACCATTTATATCAATGATTCGTTCCAATACGAATTCACAAGCTTGTTGTGGAGACATACCTGCGCGCATTTTTTCCATGAGTAAAAAAGAACCACAAGTGCGGATTACTTCTTCACCACGTCCTGTAGCTCCTGCTGCACCTACTTCATTGTCGACATAAAGCCCGGCACCAATAATAGGGGAGTCTCCGACGCGTCCCGGAATTTTTGCAAACAATCCACTAGTAGTTGTAATACCAGCTACATCATTATTCATCCCTATACCCAGCACATTGATGGTGCCTCCTTTCTTTGCTTTCTTGATATAGACGCCGTCTGCAGGTGGAAGCCAATCATCTTTGTCACTCATGTTTTCTTTCCATTCCAGCCACTTCAGCCTCGATTCCTCCGTCAATAAATTTTCTTCCGGAAATCCGTGTGCCCTTGCAAATTCCAATGCACCGGCACCGACGATCATCATGTGATCCGTTCTTTCCATCACCAGACGCGCCACGGAGCATGCCCTCTTGATATTTTCGAGTGAAGCCACACTGCCACATCGATGAGTAGGACCGTACATGCATGAAGCATCAAGCTGTACGACCCCTCTTTCATTTGGGAGTCCGCCATAACCTACAGACTGATCCGTAGGATCTAATTCGCACACATTAGCTCCTATTTCAATAGCATCAAGAATATTATTTGTCTCTTTCAATATATCCCATGCCGGAGTCAGTACTTTTTTTCCCCAGAATTCACCACGACTGCACATAATCATTGGCTCAGACGGTGCATAAGGATTGATTTTCTTTTTTTGATCAAATATTTTTGTGATGGAAGATGTACTCAGGCCTAAGAGACCTAAATTTTGGAGAAACAAACGTCGATGTCCCATTGAAAATGTATTAGTGGTTCGAAAGAAATATAAATTATTTTTTTACCGGAGCCATTCCCGGCTGATAGATTTCAAATCCTGTTTTTGCTTTTTCACGATCGACCATATCTTTCACATCTTTCAGCAGTTTTTTTGCATCGAAGACAATTCCATCTTTGATTGTATATTTTACACCGCCTACTCTGATGACTTCATTATTGTCATTTAGCATGATCGCACCGGTCCCATATAGGCATTGAAGATTTTCAAGTGGATTTTTATCAATGATGATCATGTCTGCCAGTTTCCCCGGTTCAACACTACCTATTTCTTTATCCTTGCCAAGTGCTTGAGCTCCATACAATGTAGCTGATCTGATCACTTCAAGTGGACTAAACCCGGCTTCTCGCAACAATTCAAGTTCGCGTATGTATGCAAATCCATAAAGCTCAAATATGTATCCGGAATCAGAGCCAGTGGTGACGCGCCCACCCCGGTTTTTATATTCATTGACAAACATCATCCATAGCCTGTAATTGTTTTTCCAGGCTACTTCCTGTTCAGTTCCCCAATATTGCCAGAATGATCCATGCGATGTACGACTTGGTTGATAGAATTCCCACAGTTTCGGCATCGTGTAATCTTCGTGCCACTCGAGTCTTCTCGCCCGATGCAGGTCCCTGGCCGCCTCATAAATATTAAATGTCGGATCAATTGTAAAATCAAGAGATATCAACTCATCCATCACTTCATTCCAGAGGGGAGAGTAGGGGGCAGCAGCCTGTTTCCAGAGCTTTCCTGCTTCCGCAAAACGATCCTGCTCATTCATGTAATTGTAATTGACAGGATAATCCTGGATGGTCTTGTCTTCAAATAATGCTTCCGGAAGTCCATACCAATGTTCCATCGATGTGAGTCCTGCTTTAGCTGAATTGAGCACATTCCATCGGGCCACATTAAGTTGAGCATGGTGACAGGCCGAACGAAGACCAAGTTTTTTATTTTCTACCAAAGCAGCTTCCATTACTTCAGGAGGCGCTCCGAAAAATTTAATTCCATCTGCACCTTTCTTTGCATTTTCATCTACCCATTTTCTGGCCTGTTCTGCAGTTGTTATTGGCTCTGTTGTCCCCTGACCAAATACAGTGTAGGCAAAAATCCGTGGGGCTGTAATTTCATTTTTTTCACTCCTTTTCTTTTCATTCAAAGTCCATTCAAGACCATTACCGGCTGATGGCTCGCGGATCGTAGTGATGCCATGAGCCATCCACAATTTGTAAACATATTCAGCATCCACACCCTGCGAATCCCCACCAATGTGGCCATGCATATCAATGAATCCCGGCAGCACATACATACCCGTAGCTTCCAACTCATATCCATTCGTCTTTAATTTTGGACGATCTGCACTATCAGGTTTTACTCCCGGAGAACCGACTATTCTAATGTCAGTAATCCTATTGCCTTCAATGACTATATCTACCGGGCCGTAAGGAGGTGTTCCTGTACCATTTATCAGGGTAGCGCCACGTATGATCATTTGCGGATAGGGGCCCATTCCTTCTTTTCTGTCAGGAGCAGGCGCTACCTGGGCATGACTCTGAATAGAAGCAATACAACAGATCAGGATGATAAGGGCGAATAAAAATTTCATGACTATAAAATGATTTTAGGAAAGATAAAATAAAGAGCCCGAATGAATCCGGGCTCTTTATTATCTATTGATTGAAATATGATTTTTATTGACCAGTAAGCTCAGCTACAAGACGATCTGCTTTGTACATATAGCGCAATGCTGCGACAATACCTCCTGCATGTACAGCAACAGTTCTGTTACTCTCATCATCAAATATGAATTTACCCGGCAGGGATTCAATATTTCCGTCAAAAACTAATCCGACCAATTCTCTTTTTACATTGATGATCGGACTTCCTGAATTTCCTCCGATGATATCCGGTGTGCAGACAAAATTCATCGGCGCTTTCAAGAGGTCCATTGAAGGATTCAACCAGCGTGCAGGTAGTGACCACGGGCTTTTTCCATCAAATGAATAATACCTGTCGTACATACCTGCATATGTGGTTTTAAACGGCGCAGTAGTTCCATTGTATTCGTATCCTTTGACTCTTCCATCTGATATCCTAAGCGTAAACGTCGCATCAGGTGGCAACGCATTGCCATATACCTTGAAGACTTCTCCTGCGATATTTTGTTCTATCGCTTTCCTAGCAGGGCCGGTAGACTGGAACGCGTCAACTGCCTTTTTATATTGCTCGGCCAATAAAGGTGCTGCACTGATGAAAGCATCTTTTTTGCGAAGAAATTTCTTAGTTTTTTTATCAAGCAGCTTTGACAAATCTTTTTCGTCAGCAAATACGGTTTCTGACAATATTTCTTTCGCAGCTACCTCAGGAGTCCTGCCATCAAGTATTGTCCTCAGATATTCATCATCAGGCTGGGCAAAATCATTCAGCTCTTTCAACACCATAGCGAATAATTTCACTTCTTTAGGATCGTTCACTGCGGGGGCCATTTCGGACATCTTTTTTTCCATTCCTTCAAGTTCAGCGCTTTCAGGATTTGCTTCTGCTGATTTTAGATAGTCATTGATTGAATACAACAACGGAAGGATTTTTCCTGAGAAAGGAGAAGGAGCAAGGAAGCGCAATTCGGACCCATATTTGGATAGCACGGTATAA
>JBDUAU010000189.1:0-6909 GCA_040004485.1 Saprospiraceae bacterium | reverse complement strand
TAAAAAGCGATTCCCATTGTAGGTCTTGATATCTTCTTCAAGATCAGCGATATCATCATTGATTTCTGTAATCATATCATAGTACGCCCAGGCTTTTTCTTTCCACAAATTCTCAAGATCAATATGGGATTTATAGATCAGATGTCTGATCAGCCTGACATCACAGGACTTAGTCGTATAAAAGTTTTTAAAGGAAACACTTGTAGGCCATATATCCTTCCTGCAATTCCTTTCAATCTGCTGGTATTCTTCAATCTCTTTGACAAGAGAAGAAATCTGCTTCTTTTTATATCCCATTTGCCGAAGCGAATCCTTAATGGCATCCCAATACCCAATAAGATCCTTCTTATGAATTTCCCATTGGCTCTCCAGATACCCATCCAGCATGTAAATCTGGTATTGCACATCGATCAGGTGATTGGCAAATTTCTCATCTTTTGCCATGTTACTGAGGCTCATCAAATCCGTCAGCCTGCGATAAGTAAACAACTCTTTTATTTTTTCTTTTGTAGCTTTTTCAGCCGGGTATTTATGTGTAGCCATGTATTGAATGTAAAATAATGAGGACTCTTTTCAGTGCTAATAGTAATTAAAATTCTGATTTCAAAAATGGATTATTAAAGCTTTACAATCCTTCTGACCGTGATATCATCGCCAGTATAGAATGCGATATAATAAACTCCGGGAGGATATGCCCTGAGGGACAATTCCCCTTTATATTGTTCATTATATTTTACAACAGAACCATTAAATAATATCTCACCTGAACTTGAAAACACATTATAATTTATAAAGATCTGCTTAGATGAGAATGTTGCATTAATTTGAAACAAACTATTTCCAGGATTTGGTGAAATCTGTATGAAATGACGTTCATTCAGATTAAAGGTTCCAACCATTGTTGAAACTGTAACCGAATCTGTTCTTTCACAACCGACACTATCTCGGCTGATCACAACATAATTACCAGGTTCAAGCATTTTGAAAATGGTGTCTGGTACAAATTCACCACCATTGAGACTAAAAAGAATCGGCCCTATTCCTCCAATAGTTGAAATATGAATTTCACCAACATCACCTCCTGACGCAGGTAATGTTGAAATCATAGTCTCAAGTGTACATGAATACACGGTGAAATTGACAGAGTCCTGGCAACCGGCATCATCAACAGCTAACATTGTGTATGTCCCGGGAGAAACATTAAGAAATGATCCACTGGCCTGAAAATTTAAACCACCATTCAGACTGTACATTATGGTTCCGAGTCCGTTAGATACATCACCGATCACAAATGCATCACCTGCTCCGGGCATGGACTCCTGCTCTACGCCCACTTCGAGATTTAAGAGACACTGTGCGGTAATGCAAAATTTATTTGACTCAGCGTTTCCAAAATTAGGTTTCACGATGGAAGCAATCAAATCGCCTTCATGGTTTATGATGTGGTATGATCCCTGGATGCCCTGGGCAAACATCCCATCTCCAAAAGCATCATGTACTGTAAACGTATAGCACATCTCTGGATCAACACATACAGTACTGGAATACATATGTTGTTGTTCACTGTAAGGACCGCCGGTAGCCAGGACCTGTTGCTGGTCATCCACTAATTCCCAGGTTGTTTCCAGTGGAAAATTATCCGTCAACAAATTTATTGTTATCTCTTCACCATCGGGTTGGGCATTCACTGTCCAGGAAAGATTATTGTTTGAAGGAATTTGATCCAATGTCCCATTTATTTCAAGCAGAGTAAGATGAATATGGTTTGGTCCCAGGATTAGGTCTTCAACATTAAACGTGAATGAGGATTGTTGGCCAAATGCCAGATTTCCTGTCCACTCTATTGTATCCACAACAACATCCTCAAGGAAAACCTGAAATAACGCAGACAAAATCGTATCAGCTCCTAAATTGCGAAGCAGGATTGAATTTGAACTTGTATTTGAACAATTAACTGTTCCAGCCTCCGGAACAACATATTCAAGTGCAATATCCTTGTAAGCCGGCCTATTGACTAAGAATGAAAGTGTATCATTCTTGTGATTTCGATCTGAATCAAGTTCAGTCGCAATACTTAGATTGTAATTTCCGGGTGCATTAAAATCAAGGCCGGTTAAAAATGTGTGACAATACGTACTATCCGGAGAGAGACTGTCAATGAGAGCAGGTTCTTCAATCCAGGGACCTCCTTCGAATTTATAGGCGAGACTAAAACTATCAACTTCATTAAGTCCACGATTCAGGACACAAATTGAAATAGGTTCATTTATTCCCAGATCAGGACTATTCTTAGGTGTGACAAGTGTAATGGGGAAAATATCTATAGAATCTCTTCCTGCATTAAATGCTACAATGCGGGTTGCCCAGTCACCGCTGGCCAGGACATATTCGCCGGAAAACCAGAATGTATGATCATCAGCCGGATCAACTGACATAGCCGCATAATCGCCAAAACGATCTGACCCAAGGCTTCCCGACCCTGCAGCGAACTCGTATTCTTTAAATGACATTTGCCCTAATGGATCACTTGAATATCGACCCGTATAGCGTAAGGAAGGAAATTTATTAAATCCGGAAATAGAATAAGCCAGTCCAATATTTCCCTGTCCATCAATTCCGATTGATGACATAAACCTATGTAGGCCATCATCAGAGCCCACAGTGCCTTCCTGATATAACTTCCATTCCTGATCCACCACTTTTCGGAATTCCATCCATCGTATGCCTGCTACATCTCCACCGGTGACATCCACCATAAAACTTAATACAATGGATTCATGATTGCCAAAATTCCGATATATCGCTTTGTTTGTGATGATCCATTCTCCTCCATCTATCCCCTGACCATTGGGCTGAGGAACGCAGGAAAATCCACCTGTGCTTTCCTGAAGACATCCATCAGTATCAAATGGGGCAGTAGGTATTGAGATCACATCAACATGCGAATTGGTAGAATTAGTCCAGTCAATATTTATCTTATAGACGACGATTTCATCATGATCTGTTGTACCCCAATTGTCATCATTGATTTTGACTACAATACCCGGGCTATTTTCTGGTGGTGCTTTGAATCCATCCCAGTCAACAGGTTGTCCCACTTCAAATGATACCCCATTAAGTTTAGGGACTGTCAGTCGTTGAAATCGTACTGTGTCCACTCCATTTAAGAGATCCTGCCTGTTAATAGCATAAAGAGGCGCATTTGATCCCGATTCATTGTCTGTCATGAAATATGAATCTTTCCAGATTGCATATTTTGGAAAATCGGGAAATCTCGGCGTTTGAAACGTATATACATCCCAGCTACCTCTCGGATCGCCATTATGTGAAATAGCAATAAGGATTCTGTTGTTTGAAGGAAATTCAGTGAGAAACCATCTGTCTGCTTCCTGATCATATAAGAGAATCGGATCTCCGGCAGAGCTTTGCTGTACCTGGCTCCAGATTGAGTTTGCAGATATCTTATTGCTTACAGGATGGCCTGTCTTATCAAAAACGCGAAAGAAAGTGGCATTGACAATTTCAACATAATAATCTTTACCCACATCGCCATTTACATCCGGAGGGGAAGCACCCGAATTGGATTCATTCATCCCTTCAAAATTCAATGTAGGCAGAATTTCATTCTCTATTGTTCTGATATTATTTGGTTTAAAAAGAGGGTCAGCACCTTGCGGCAATGCGGAAGGAGAATGAAAATCAAGGTGTCGGCGTCCGGCAAAATTTGGAATCACTTTAGGCTTATTAGCTTCCAGTTTTTCGAGCTTTTCATTGTCAGTGGCCCCAATTAAAACGGATTCACTCAGAGGTTTGGTCGTTCCTAATTTCAACACGAAGCTCCGTTCAGAGGTGAAATATTTTTGTGCCGTAATTGAATCCGGGGGAAACAATAGGATAATTGAGCATATCAGGGTAGAAAAGATAGAATGCAAACATGTGCAGCAAAATAAGCCGGGAGCTTTTTTCATTACCCAAAGCTATTGAAAAAGATTAATTCAGGGGTCTTTAAGCTCATTTGCGACCCCAATTAAAATAATGCGGCCAATATTAAAGAAATACCTTCCCCATTCAAATTGATATATAAAACAAGCATTAATTCAACGGATTGAAACTTCAGGCCAGTCTTCAAATTGGAATCTACTCTATCAAAAATTGAAAGCACTACCCTACTGTTTCTATAAAATTATATTAGAATCCATGTTACACTAAATACAATAAAATCAGTCAAATGATCTTTTTTTAAATCAAATCAGGAATGCAATAATATAATTACAATTAATCATCAATAAATTGAAATAAATTTTCGGGATACATTATGTTAAATAAAATATGCGCAAAGAATAATAATCATCCTTAACTTTGCCAATGCAAACGAAAAGTAACAGAAGAAAATTAAATTATTAATTTAATTCAGGTTGCTTTCCAAGAGAACTATTTTTTCACTTAACTAAACGTATCATGAGTAATGATCCAGAATTGAAGGCGATGTCAGAAGTATATGATGCTCTGTCAGGCCTTAGTGTTGACACTCAAAAAAGAGTTGTAGAATGGGTAATGGCTAAATTGCAAAGTTCCTCTAAAGGAAGCTCTTCTGCTTCAGGAGCAAAACGTGGTCCTAAACCCGGAAAAAAGAGAGGACGTAAGCCAGGTGCGAAAGCAGCAGCCGTAAAAAGTCCCGGTGCAAAACGCGGCCCAAAACCAGGCAAGAAGCGTGGCCGTAAACCAGGTGCAAAAAAAGCTGCCGTTAAGGCCACAGGCGCTAAGAGAGGACCAAAGCCAGGTAAGAAACGTGGCCGTAAACCAGGTACTGCTAAAGCAACTGCCACCGTAGCCAAGAAAACCGGAAAACGTGGAAGACCAGCAGGTTCAGCTAAAAAATCCAATGCTAAGAAAACAGCTACCTCAGGCACAGGACGCAGAGGTAGACCCCGTAAAGCAGCAGTGAATACTCCAAGCGCAACATCTACTTCCTGATGTAAATTTATTCAACCAAAAAAAAAGCCCGGTGAAAATATCATCGGGCTTTTTTTTAATTATCTACTCATGTATCACAGAACGATAAGCTTGAAAGGATAAACTTGTTTGTCCTGTTTCAGCAACACAATATACAGTCCCTCAGTAAGTCCTATAGATGAAAGTTCCCACTTTCCTCCGGAAGAAGACATGGTATGTGAAGCAATCAATTTTCCATCAACAGATAAAATAGAAAGTGATGCTTTAACAGAATGCAATTCTGACCATTTAATGGTCGCATCACCTTTGGTAGGATTTGGAGATATAATCACATAATCTGGCCACAAAACTTCTGATATAGCCGTAGATAAACCCACCACAATTGGTTGAGGAGAAGAATATATGCAACCATTCGCATCTGTCATAGAAAATGTATACGAACCTATAGCAAGTCCACTGATTGTTGTTCCTGTAGCACCATTGCTCCATGTGATCTGGTAAGGTGCAGTACCTCCTACTGGCTTCACTGTGATGCTTCCATCATTCTGGTTAGCAGCAGAGACGTTAGTAACAACTACGGAATCTAAAGTAAGTCCATCAGGTTCTGAAACTATACCCTCATAAACCACTGTACATCCATTGGCATCTGTAATTGAATTTGTATACGTTCCGGCTGGAATCCCGGAGATAGCAGGTTCTGTACTTCCATTTAACGACCAGAAGTAAACATATGGAGCGATTCCTCCTGTGGGCAATAACGAGATTGAGCCATTAGAATCTCCATGACAAAGTTCATTTATGATTTGCGGCTGCGGAAACAATTGTGAGGGTTCATTAATAGTATATGGACCTGCGAGCAGAACGCATCCGTTGGAGTCGGTCACTGCAACTTGTATTGATCCACCTGGAAGATTATTTAGAAAATTCTCAGGTTGAGGTATAGAACCATTGAATGAATAAAGATATGGAGCAACTCCACCAGTAATATCAAGCGCTATTGAACCACTTGACTGACCAAAACAACTATTATCAATGACCGTTGAACCTCCTAGTACCAGAGCTACTGGCTGCTCAACATTGTAACCGCTGATAAAAACATTACCCTGATCATCAGTTAACACCAATTGATAAGAACCTGCAGGGATATCCTGGAGAAAGGGTGTAGAATATGTCGTATCTGGCCCGGTCCATGCATATGTATACACACCTGAACCACCATTGACCGTCAATACAATGCTACCCGTAGATTCGCCATAACAAAGGACATTTGTTACTGCAGATTCAACAAGAATCACACTGCCTGTTGATGTGACTTCAACCATCTGACATGATTGATTGACTCCACAACCATTTTGCACTGAGAGACATACCTGATATGTACCTGCTGCTGCATACGTATGGACTACATTCGCTTCAGAAGATGTGCCTCCATCTCCAAAGGTCCAGCTCCATCCTGAAAGATTACTACCTGTTGATAGGTCAGTTCCATTAATGGTTAGGCTACTTGAAATGTATTGAAATATAGAAAAGGCAGGACTAAGTCCATCTGAAACAACCATGCTGTCCTGATTCGTACAATTTGTTGTTGGATTTACAACCTGGATATAATATATGCCGGGTGCGTCTGAGATCGGATGGTAAGAGTTTCCACCTGATACGATGTGACCACCAGAAGTAGACCAACTGATTGTATTCAAAGGATCTCCGCTTCCTTCAAGAGTGACCTGGAGATTTTCACATGTAAGTTGCATTGGCTGGCCAGCATCTACGTCAGGAAGGACAATATTTGATTGGACTTGTTCGGACTCAATAGTCACACATCCAGAGACATTATCAGTGACTTGTAATTGATAAGTACCGGCTGCGTCAACAGTGATTGTAGCTAAAGTAGCATTTGTAACAATATGGCCATCTGAGGTAGTCCATTGATAATTAAAATCATTGTACCCTCCTGAT
>JBDUAU010000340.1:0-6917 GCA_040004485.1 Saprospiraceae bacterium | reverse complement strand
GATGAGATCACAACTGACCAGAAGTTCTAAGGTATTATATACTGTTGCACGGCTTACCCTGTAATTTGAATTCTTCATATGTATGTACAAAGCCTCAGCATCAAAATGATCAGTACGGTTATAGATTTCTTCAAGTATAGCATACCGCTCGGGAGTCCGTCGAAGATTATTTTTTTCGAGATGTCCTGAAAATATTTCTTTGACATCTTCAAATGTGGTGCGTGCCGCTATTCGCGGTGCCGTTGATGCAGAATGGATAGTGTTAGTTTTCACGGTATACGGATGAGATGCCTTGTAAGTTCTTAAGTGACCGGATCACCATGTTCAATTGATTTTTATTGTTGACCACGATCGATACTTTGCCTTCGAAATATCCCTGCTTTCCTTCAATACTCAGTGAACGGATATTTATACCAAGGCCTGAACTGATTTTATTCGTTACTCTTTCGATGACACCAGGGCCATCATCAACACCTGTAATTTTCAGGTTGACGACTGATTGCATGGTGCCTGAGGTGACCCATTCTGCTTTTTGCACCCTGTATCCATAACTTGCAATAAGGTGCGTAGCATTCGGACAATTACTCCTGTGAATTTTCACGCCTGCACCTGCAGTCACATACGCGAAGATTTCATCGCCCACTACCGGATTGCAACATGTGGCCAATGCATATTTATATTGTTCACCATCCTCTCCTCCGATACTGATACGCGCATGGACAGTATCCTTCCCCAGGGCAGGTGAGGTAGATGGCTCAGTATCGGTGACACTTGCACGCTGAGGATGTTTGACAGGAAAAATAATCTTACCTCCTTCCACACCAAACTCCCTGATCTGTGCCATATCGAATTGATCAAGAGCGATATCATAATAGAAATCTATTCTTGAATTGTATCCGAAATATTTGACGAGATGATCCACATTTTCTTCAAGATCAGCCTTCATGCCCCGAAGCTTGCGCTCGAGTTTTTCCATTCCTTCTTCAGACTGATCTTTCTTCGATTCTTTAAGAGCCATGCGGATTTTGGCTCGTGCTTTTCCTGTCACGGCCATCCGGAGCCATTCTTCATTTGGCTTCTGATTGCGGCTGGTGATGATCTCTACCTGGTCTCCGTTCTGTAGCTTATAACCCATCGGTACCATCTTATTGTTGATCTTGATGGCAGTAGCATGATATCCGATATCGGAGTGTATAGCAAATGCAAAGTCAAGTGCTGTCGCACCTTTTGGCATTACTTTCAAATCACCTTTGGGCGTAAAGACATATAGTTCTTCAGCATAAAGATTCGTCCTGAAATCGCTGAGGAATTCAAGTGCATCCTTATGCGTGTCATCCAGCATATCACGAATATTGTCAAGCCAGTTTTCGTAGATATACTGTTGTGTATTTACATTTTTATATTTCCAGTGTGCAGCAAATCCTCGTTCCGCTATCTCATCCATTCGCTCAGTACGGATCTGGATTTCCACATATCGTCCTTTCGGTCCGATCACTGTCGTATGCAGTGATTCATATCCATTCGATTTAGGTGTCGTAATCCAATCTTTCAATCGTTCAGGAATAGGTGTATGCGTTTCGGTGAGGATGCTATAGACAAGCCAACAAGCGGCTTTCTCTTTTTCAGTCGGAACATTGAGTACAATACGAATAGCAAAGAGGTCATAAATTTCTTCGAAGGGTACTTGCTTCTTTTTTAATTTATTATAGATGGATGATATTGACTTCGGACGGCCTACGATCCTGTATTCAAATCCGAGTTCTTCCAGTTTTTCTTTCAGAGGTTTGATAAATTCTCTGATGTAGCGTTTGCGTTGTTGCTCGCTTTCAGTTAGTTTTTGTTCGATCTCTTCATAGATCTCAGGCTCCTGAATAGAAAGTATAATATCCTGAAACTCTGATTTGATATTGTACAATCCTAACCGATGGGCGAGAGGAGCATAGATATAATCCGTTTCAGCAGCTATGCTCAGTTGTTTTGTCCTTGGCATCGGACCGATAGTCCTCATATTATGAAGTCTGTCCGCAATTTTGATCAGGACAACACGGACATCTTCGACAAGGGTTGAAAGTACCTTTCTGAAATTTTCAGCTTGTTGTGAAGGGGCATTGTATAAGCCATCCAGTTTGGTGAGCCCATCTACGATGTTTCCGATTTTATCGCCGAATTCTCTGCGGATATCTTCCATCGTGACGTCGGTGTCTTCGACCACATCATGGAGAAGGGCACAAACTGCCGCTGTAGGGCCAAGACCGATTTCACTAACGCAGATCCTTGCTACTTCGATAGGATGAAAAAAATAAGGCTCACCACTTTTACGGCGCTGTTTACTGTGGGCTTCAAGACCCATTTCAAAAGCATTGCGGAGGTTCTTCTTGTCTGTTTCGTCCAAAGGGGCGGGCAAAGCCTTCATGAGCCTCTTAAACTCACGTTGCAAGGCTAATTGTTCACTTTCTGTTGTGCCTGACTGAATATGTGGCATGGTTACACAAGTTAAGGACAAAAGTCTTGAATCTAAAGTTAACGGCTTGTGAAGCCGGGATTTAGTTAAACATCATCTTTTATTAACACGTTCCTTTTTTCAATTAATGCATACATTTGCAGCCGTTTTTGGAATTAAGCGGGTATGGCGAAATTGGCAGACGCGCTAGACTTAGGATCTAGTGCCGCAAGGCTTGGGGGTTCAAGTCCCTCTACCCGCACTTCTTCCTTAAACTTTTAGACCCTGTAAGGGTTTTATGCCGGGCTTTTCTTCCTCAAAAACCAAAAGAAAACCCGGATTATATTGATATTCTCTATTCAACAAGTTACTTCGCCGAAGAAACCCGCAAATACCATACTCAAGGATGAAAATTGATTTTAACCGTTTAGATGACCTCAACGCAAGGTTAACACTTGTGATCGAACGCGCTGATTACCAGACTAAACTTGAAGAAAATCTCAAGAACTACAGTAAGAAAGTCAGCATCAAAGGATTCAGATCCGGAAAAACACCAAAAAGCGTCCTGACAAAAATGTACGGCAAAGGAATGCTCGAGGAAACCGTTTCTACTATGTTGAATGAAAAACTTTTCGGATACCTGGAAAGTGAAAAAATTGAGATTTTTGGCAACCCTGTGATGGCTGCTGATGCAGAGCCTGTTGATTTTAATCCCAAGGTCCCGGTGGATTACACCTTTGTTTTTGACCTGGGCCTGAAGCCTGCTTTCGATCTCAAATACAATTTTGAGTCGCCGCTAAGTATTAAAAAAGCTGTCATTGATCAGAATGCCCTTGATGAAGATATTCAACGTTACCGCCGCGTTTTTGGAGCAGAGGTACCCGTTTCTGAAGGTACTGTGGAACAAAATGATAGGGTTAGCATAAAATTGAATAGAATTGGAGAGGAAGGAGCATCTGAGGAGGGAACTGAGACTGTAGTTGACCTTGAACGTATCCAGGGAGAAGCAAAGACCGATCTTTTAGGCAAACAGGTAGGTGATTCCATGGATGTCGATCTTGAAAATTTTATGGGTTATGCTCGCGCCATGCTGGTTAAAAATACACTTGGACTTGACGCTGATCCGGATCCTGACAAACCTCTGAACTACAAGATCACAGTTGAGAGCATAGCCAGGCCACAGATGACTGAACTCAGTGGTGAACAACTTTCAAAATATGTAGGCACCCAGGTTGAAGATGAAGCCTCCTTCAGGAAAATGCTTGAAGACAGAGAAGAAAATTCCAATCAGACCAAAACGAATGATATGAGGAAGATGGCCGTTCGCCATGAACTCCTTAAAGCGAATCCATTCGATATTCCTGAGACATTTTTATTGAATTGGGTTAATGCCCAACGACAACAAAAAATAGAAACCGGGTCCCGTGAAGCCGGAAATTTATTTCGTGAAGCCAAGTGGTCTTTGCTACTCAACAAAATAGCTAAAGAAGAAAGCCTGGAAGTCACTGAAAAAGATGTTCAGAGCCAGGTGACAAAATGGATACTTGAGAATGTAAATTACAGGCAGACCGATATCCGGAAACTTATGAAGGAACTCCATGCCAATGAATACTTTATGAGCACGATGAAAGAAAATGCACTTGAAGAAGTAGTCTTTGCCCACATCCTTCCTAAATATACCTTTGATGAAACCGGAGCCACAGCAGAAGAATTTGAGCATGCATTTCATGATCTTCATCATCATTTGTTTGATCACGGTGAACATTCACATGCGTAATACCATTAATTTAGCGTTTTAACTTAAAAGCCACCACTTTAATATGAGCAACAATAGCGAGTTTTATAAATATGCCACTAAGCATGCAGGTATTTCAGGTACTCACCTTGATAGATACATGCAGACATCTGTACCCGATATCAATGGCTTCACACCCCAGGTCATCGAGGAGCGCCAGATGAATGTGGTGGGTATGGACGTTTTCTCCCGACTGATGATGGATAGGATTATTTTCCTTGGTGTACCAGTCAATGACTATGTAGCCAATGTCATCCAGGCGCAATTGCTTTTCCTGGAATCCACTGATAATAAACGGGATATCCAGATGTTTATCAATAGCCCCGGTGGTAATGTGATTTCAGGCCTCGGCATTTACGATACGATGCAGTATGTCTCACCTGAAATTGGAACTATCTGTACAGGTCTCGCCGCTTCAATGGGCGCTGTTTTATTAGCAGCAGGAACTAAAGGAAAAAGAACTTGTCTTCCACATAGCAGAGTGATGATTCATCAACCGAGCGGAGGTATGCAGGGTCAGTTTACGGAGATGGAAATTTCATATAACCTCATCAGAGGTATGCGGGATGAGCTATATGAGATCATGGCAAAACATACTGGAAAAACAGTGGAACAAATTGAGAAAGATTCTGATCGTGATAACTGGATGACATCGCATCAGGCAAAGGAATATGGCCTTGTGGATGAAGTATTGACAAGGAGTAAATAATGCCGATGCAGGAGTTTTCTCCTGCATACTGATTTGATTTTTACCATTGATGGATGACACCCCATCAATCCATTAAATACAAGATTATGAAGACAAGTGATGATCAATTTGGCTGTTCATTTTGTGGACGTGATAAGAAGGAAGCACTTATCCTTATAGCAGGTATTGAAGGCCATATCTGTGAGCTTTGTGTAGAACAGGCCTATGAGATCGTGCGTCAGGAATTGTATGATAATGAGGAAAAAGGAAAAAAGAAAGAGGACAATCTTGATGTTCCGGAGCATATCACGCCACAACAAATCAAAAAGTATCTTGACCAGTATGTGATTGGCCAGAATGAAGCTAAAAAATGTATCAGTGTAGCCGTATACAATCATTACAAGAGGATAAAGAATAAATCGATTGATGAAGTGGAATTGGAAAAATCCAACATTCTTCTTGTAGGACAGACAGGTACCGGTAAAACACTTATCGCAAAGACGATTGCAAAAATGCTTGATGTGCCATTTGCTATTGTAGATGCCACTGTATTTACCGAAGCGGGATATGTAGGTGAGGATGTTGAAAGTATGTTGTCACGTCTTCTCCAGGCTTGTGATTATAATGTGGAGGCAGCAGAACGCGGTATTGTATACATCGATGAGATCGATAAGATAGCACGCAAGAGTGACAACCCTAGTATTACACGGGATGTCTCTGGTGAAGGTGTTCAGCAAGCAATGTTGAAGATACTTGAGGGAACAGATGTATTAGTTCCTCCACAGGGAGGTCGTAAGCACCCCGAACAAAAACTTGTCAAAGTCAATACGCAAAATATTCTTTTCATTGCCGGCGGAGCATTCGATGGATTAGAAAAGATTATTTCCCGTCGCCTCAATAAGAATGTGATCGGGTATGGCAATGAGGATTCTAAAGCCATTGATACTGAAAAGTTATTCCATTATGTATCACACAAGGATCTGAAGACATTTGGCCTGATACCCGAATTAGTTGGACGGCTACCTGTACTTGGATATCTTGAGCCTTTGGATCAGGAAACTCTGCAGCGCATCATGACTGAACCTCGCAATGCCCTGATCAAACAATACAAGAGACTTTTCGAACTTGAAGGCGTTAAGTTTTCAATTACCGAAGGAGCCATTGAATACATTGCGCAGAAAGCGATTGATTTTGGATTGGGTGCCCGCGGTTTGAGATCCATTTGTGAAGCCATCATGATGGATGCCATGTTTGAGATTCCCTCCAAAAAAGATGTGAAAGTATTCGAAGTGGATCTTCGCTATGCAAAAGGAAAGTTGGATAAAGTTCAATTGAAGAAGCTGAAAGCCGCTTAAGCAATAGGCAATCAGCAATAGGCAATAAATAAAAAATGACACAGATTTATTAAGAAAATTAATGATCATTTTTCTTTATCAGGGGAATTAAAAATCAGGACCAAATTTGCGTTACTCAGTGGAATTGTAACTATATCTATTATTGCTTTTTTATCCTTAGCCTCTTCCTCCCTTTCCGCCTCTTCCTCCCTTTCCGCCTCTTCTGCCTCTTCCTCCCTTTCCGCCTCTTCTGCTCTTTCCGCCTCTTCTGCTCTTTCCGCCTCTTCTGCCTCTTCCGCCTCTTCCGCCTCCGCTACCTTATTTTTCTTCACCTTCGCCTTCGCCTTGTTTTCTGCCTTCTCCTTTTTTAAATCATTTGGATATCAACATTATTATTGTATATTTATCCATTCCCCCGAACAAAATATTAAAGTCAGTTCACGGCATCAATGCTACCTGATGTCAATTCACTGGCATAAGACATATCGACATGATCTCTCCGAGCCCTGGTCCTTCTTAGAATGGCCAGGGTTCATTTTTTGTACCAGGGCAAAGAGTAGAAACCACCATATTTGCATTATATGCGATGGCGTTTAGAATTGAGTTATTTGGGTAAAGCCTATTGCGGTTGGCAAAAACAACACGGTGACATCACTGTGC
>JBDUAU010000680.1:0-6927 GCA_040004485.1 Saprospiraceae bacterium | reverse complement strand
GGGAGAGATTCGAACTCTCGGTACCTGTTTCCAAGTACGACGGTTTAGCAAACCGTTGGTTTAAGCCACTCACCCACCTCACCTCAAAATTTTTACACCTTAAGAATCAAGTGTTTAGGTCGAATCCTCCGATCAAAAACATTTTCAGTCACCGACTGTCCTACTTTAGGAGGGGCAAATATAGAAAATCTATTCTCAAACCACAGGTTTGCCATAGTTTTGACCATGAATACCTTTACTGAATCCCAAAAGTCAATTTGAAAATATGAAACAATCAGCCTCCAGCCCTTCACTATTTTCCTACATTCTCATCCTTTGTGCTTCTATGGCTTTTGTAAGTTCCTGTAACGCAAAAAAAGAAAAACAAGCTGAAGTCACCAGTGAAGTCAAACCTCAGACACAGATTGTAAATCCGATGTCAGATTCAATGTCAAGGCAGACTCTTACTCATCAGCCCTCTGCCATCCCTATCCCTCCCCGCAATGAACCTTCCCGTCCTAAGGAACCTGAAGTGATCATTCCGCTCAAACCCAAAATCTGTGACATCAATCTCAAATTGATCGCCAGCCCAAAAAGTGGTCAGAAGATTTATTACGTCACCGGCCTCATCCCGGGCGAATTCAAATGTTGGGTTGATCTTGAAAATGCGAGTATTAAAATATGCAATGGCAGTCCATCTGTATTGTATTTTGTAGATATACCCAATCCAAAAGTTACTTCTACCCCACCTCATTTTCTTGATGCCACTACACTCGCTACTAACGGTGTAGGGCTATTTGAATTCAATGGCTCTAATTGGGTCATGAGAGGAGCCAGCATCTGGAAAAGAAAAGACAAAGGATACGGATACTACAACACAGATAACGCCGGAAGAGGTTGAAGTGGCAACAAGCAACAAGCAATGCTTCGACCAGCTAAACTCACCCTCGTGCTACAGCTCAGCAACCGTAAGCAATTAGCAAAACATAAAGTCCCCTTTTTCAGGGGATTTAGGGGAAAAGTATAACTTAAAGTCCCCTTTTTCAGGGGATTTAGGTGAAAAAACAATAAGCAATTAGCAATGGGCAAAATGCAACTTAAAGTCCCCTTTTTTCAGGGGATTTAGGGGCAGGGATTTAGGGGCAAAGATCACCAGCTATACCCCGAGCAGCCAGTTCAGCACCTGTCCATGCGGCCTGAAAATTAAATCCTCCTGTAAGAGCATCTATATTCAGTACTTCTCCAACTAAAAATAATCGAGGACGTATTTTACTCTGAAAATTATTCATGTCGATATCTTTTAAATCAACTCCACCTGCAGTGACAAATTCATCTTTGTACGTACTCTTTCCGGTCACACGATAAGTATCTCGACAAAGAACATCTGCAAGGCGGTCAAGATGTTTATTCCCCATCTCCGAACAATTCGTTTCCTCCTTAATCTCAGCTCGTGAACAAAAATATTTCCAGAGACGCGAAGGAATATCCTGCATCACAAGATTATTTACTTTTCGACGCGTATTTATTTTCATCGTTGATTGAAGAAATTTCCTGAACTCATCACGCTGCTCTGAGCCACGCCAGTTGATCACCAAATCAAAGACATATCCACAATCGTATAAATCTCTTGCACCCCAGGCTGACAATTTCAAGATGGCCGGACCGCTGACGCCCCAGTGTGTGATCAGAAGTGGCCCTGATGATTCTAGCTTAAATGCCGGAACAGAGACATGAACATCACTTTTACTTATACCCTGCAATGAAGTAAGGTTAATGTCGCGAATATTAAATGTAAAGAGAGAAGGCACAGGAGAGATGATGGTATGGCCTGTCTTCTTTAATAAATCCCAGGTGCGCTGATCACTACCACTGGCGATCAACAGAAATTTTGAATTCAAAACATTTCCATCAAAGAGCGTAACCTTCCATGATTCTGATTTTTCTTCGAAAACCCAATCCGAAGCTCTTGTTGACGTTAATAGTTTAATACCGGATCGTTCGATTGCTCTTGTAAAACAATCAATAATGGTGGAAGACTTATCCGTGACAGGAAACATGCGACCATCAATTTCCCTTTTCAATTTTACTCCTTTTGTTTGCAACCATTGGATCATATCCTTTGGTTGAAATCTGGTAAAAGGTCCCAGCATTTCCTGTTGGCCACGTGGATAATAAGATGTAAGTTCTTCCGGGTCAAAACAAGCATGTGTAACATTGCATCTTCCTCCTCCTGAAATTTCAACCTTGGACAATGGTTTTCGGGCAGCTTCGAGAATACAGATTTTTGCGTCAGGGAATAGTTCTGCAACACGTATGGCTGCAAAAAAACCACCTGCACCTCCACCGATGACGACAAGATCAAATATCATCTTGACGATGTTTTATTTTTTTCTCCCGCAAAAACCATAAGCTCATAGCTCAATTGAAACGGTATGAATGTCACATGATGACCATCAGCTTCACGATGTTCGGATAGTTTTTCAAAATTTATATTTCGCTGAAGAAAGGTAAAAACTATTGAAGCCACTTTTTCATAACGTACAAGATCATCGATAACCGGAATATCAGGACTGCCCACGATTTTGCAAAAAGCAGTGAAAAAATCAAGCCCCGGATAGAGCGAGTATTTACCTGGAAATAAACCCGCCAGATACAAGCTCATCATGGAAGCATCCTGATGATGATAGGTTTCAACTGAAAGTGCATTTTTGTGACGGTGTAGTTGTAGCAGCTCCTCACAATAATAATTAAACCTGTATAGTCTCCCATCAAGTGAAGAAGAATCATTGGCCAGGTCTTTCCAGGCAATTGATGCTAATTCCGGATCAGTTTCAATAAGTTTTAGCATTATTTCCTTTGGCCTGTAATTGTCCCTTTTCCACCAACGCTGGGTGTATTCACTTTTCAGGCATTGATCATAAGTCACCAACAAAGAATTTACTTCAGGTGGCCTCCAAAAAGCCTGAAAATGCCCAACCATTGAATGCGGATAATACCAATCTACCTCATTGGTTTTCAATTGGACAGAAACAAAATCACTGATCAATGCTTCCAGTAAGTGCAATTTCATCTGGCCGGTGAAGGTAAAGTATAAGGATGAAGGCAAAGGGGAAAGGGATGCAAATGAATAAAAGCAAGCCCGGAAAAGTATCCTGATTTACGAATTCAAAATAAATGTTTATCCTTACAAAAAATTCGAAAGCTTTGTAGCCAGTCGAAATCGGTGAGGATCATTCTGAAAAGAAATTTAGCCCTGCCATAACAAATAAGTAAAAAATTAATTATCTTTTGGAAGAATTTAAACACTAAAAAGAAATGATGAATGAACCTGTGTCGCTGATCATGTCTCGGAATGTGATCACCGCGGATGCGAACGATACCCTTTCCGTAGCCCGAAGCATTTTCCTTAAAAATAAAGTCCACCACCTCCCGATAGTTAACGGAACAAAGCTGGTCGGAATCCTCACCACATATGACCTCTTCAAGGTTGTTGGTCCCAATAAGGATTATGACCAGATCTATATAAAGGATGTGATGACTACGCATATTGCCACTCTGGAGCCCGATGACAAAATTGGATCCGCCGCTGAACTATTCCTTATGAATCTGTTTCATGCCGTCCCTATCGTACAAGATGGGGAACTAAAAGGCATAGTAACCTCATTTGATGTCATCAAATATGAATTTAAAAAAGAATATCCGACACAGGCTATTTAAGAAAACGGTTGATGCCTATTGAACTAATCTCTACGTTCCGAAAAAAAATAAATATTCATTTTCTGATTGTCACGATGCTGGCGGTCATTTTCATTGGCGTGAATCTACTAATTCACCCTTCTAGTCTGATTATTCTTCAGGTCATAAGGATATTAACTTTTTTCCTGGCCATTCATGCCCTTTCACTTTATCAAAGAAGGAACAGCCTGTTTAAAATATTTAACAGAAACCCATCCGAAATCATCAGCACATTTGAAACATATCTGCAAGCCAGAAAACAAAATGCTGACAGGACTAAAATCATAAGAATAGTGTTGATTGTCCTGCTGACTCTTGGGCTACTGTACGAATTATTTGATTACAGTTATAAAGGCTGGTCAGGTTCTATAATACCATTATGGTTTGCGTTCATCTTGTTGACAATTGCCGAAAAATGGTTAGACATGAACACGCATATCATGTTACAAGACCTGAAACACAGCGAGAAATAATATTACTCTGTAATTTCTGAATGATAGGCCTGCTTGACGATCACACCATCAAGTATAGCTGATGGATCGATATCACTTTGATGGATCACACCCTGGTATTCGCCTGTCAATAATAACCGTGCACATTCCACCAGCGGAGCAGCGGTACAGATCTGGATCGCGCGCATGGTAATGGACCCAAACATCATCGGATAAATATGCTGTGCATGCTGAATCGAACGAAGATGTCCAGATTGATCATATCCCGTCACTGAAGCATAAATGACGATGACATCATCTTCAACATGAGGTATGTTGTCTATAAGGAATTTCTCCAGACGTTCGATTTTGGACTCCGGATTAGAATCATTTTTCAACCAGGACTGTATCCAGTCAAAATGCCCCGGATACCTTATGGTTTTATAATCAATGTTTCGGATTTCATCTTTGAGGACGTTGGGCAGGTCCGCTGCGCCTCCACTGGTCAGATCAGCTTCATATCTCTTGCCATTGATGATCAATGTCTCTCGCTCTGAAAGAGAAGGAAGACTAACGATCTGATGATCCCGCACAGCCTCTGATGGCTTGATGTATTCCGTAGCAACACCTATCGTACTCCAGGTAAATCCATAGTAATGTGGCGATTCAGTATACTGGGTCAATGCTCCTACACGCATGGCCAACCGCTCAAGTTTTTCAGCACCATATTTCTTCTTAAAAGAATCAATCAGATGTAAGGCTACACTATTGATATACCCGGGTGCCAAACCGGTCTGTAGAATAAAGCCTGTTTCGGCATCCCCTGCCATTTCAGTGATTTCAGCAGTTTCCTTTACATATTCTGTAAGGTTGGCATAATGAAGGCCATACTCTATACAAAGACGCGCCAGGGCAGGTCCAAATTTACCGGGTAGACAATCAAGTAAAACATCACAATCAGTAAGGATACGTTCAAATGATTCAAGGTGGTCTATTGAAGAAATAAGGAATGTAACCAGCCTGCCCCTTTTACTCAGGCCCTTTTCGATCCATATTTTGGCTTCATCCAGCTGTTCCTGAGAGACATCGCCGATGACTACTTCACAATCCCAATTTTGAGCATCCAGAATCAATAGCGCCGCAGCCCGTCCAATGCCTCCTGCTCCTGCAATGAAAATTTTATCCATGAGATCTGTAATTGATTGATTGATTGATAAGGGTGGCCGAAGGTAATTATTTTGGCCTTTTTGTTTGAATCAGTGGGTTGTACGGTATTCCTTTTGTCCATTTGATTTTAAAATCTGTATTTCTGATCGGGACAAAAAACATATTAAATAAAAAAATCATGTATATCTATCTATATTAGTGCAGATAGTACTATATTTGAGCGCCATCCCAAGGCAGCAATACGCCCATTGCTATGTCAATATTTGTACCAAAGAGTAAAAAACCCGGCGCAACTGCGCGGACGAAATCGAAAAAAGGAAGCGCAAAGCCGTCTTTATTAAAAGACAAACGACTTCCAAAGCTGGTCGGAGCCACCTTCGTCCTGATCGGCATTTTTGTCCTTGTATCAGGTGTATCCTACCTGTTCACCTGGAAAATCGATCAGGATAAGATCCTCAACAACCCCTTTAGTGCGTTGGGAGAAGGAGACCTCATACTTGCCAACTGGCTTGGCCGGTTAGGGGCTGTCGTAGGAAATGGCTTGATATACTGGGGCTTTGGCCTCACCTCCCTTGTGCTTCCCATTCTGTTAACCGGTTTTGGTTTGCGACAAATGGTAAGCGCTACTTTAACAACATGGTATACCAGAGCAGGAAAATCTATCCTCGCCATGGTCTATTGTTCAATGCTTTTCTCCTTCATTTTCTCATCTGCTAATTTTCCTTGGGGAGGTGCATTTGGAGACAGCACGACGGACTGGTTGTCCAAATTCATGGGAAATATTGGTGTCGCCCTTGCACTCCTGTTTGTACTCGCCATTACATTTATCATCCAGTTTAATCCATCCCTCAGTTGGAAAGGAGAATTTTTGGCAATGCCCGATATCAAAATGCCCTCCTGGAAACTAAGCTGGTCTGAATTAGGATTGGATTTTTTCAAAAAGAAGAAAGAAAGAGTTACAGATCCTGTATCGACATCGGATATTGAAGAAGAAACAGATGATGAAATTCTTCAACCGGGTTTTCTCACCAAGTTCATGAAGGAAAATGACATCAGGAATCCAAAAATAGATTCATTAAAAGATATTGATGATTTAGAGGCACTTGAATTGGAACTCACAGATCTCTCGGAAGATTATATCGCTCCTGATAAAATCAAACCCACACTTGAAATCGAAGGTTTGTCAAATGCGGCTGATATAGCTGATTCTTTTTCTGAAGCCCATATCCCTCCGACATTTAGTGGTGTGCAGGACAAAGTTTTCCTGATGGATCAGGAAAACGATGAACATAGTGAACCTTATGATTCTACCCTCGATCTCTCTTCTTATATACCACCAGACTTAGAATTATTGCTGGAGTACCCTGATGAAAAAATTCAGATCGATCGTGCAGAGGTTGAAGCTAATAAGGATCAAATCATTGAGACTCTATTAAACTATAAGATTGAGATTACAAAAATCCGGGCTACTATCGGCCCTACAGTAACATTATATGAAATCATACCAAAACCCGGTATCCGTATTTCAAAAATTAAAAATCTGGAAGACGATATTGCCCTAAGTCTCTCCGCATTGGGTATACGTATCATTGCACCCATTCCGGGTAAAGGAACA
>JBDUAU010000104.1:0-6940 GCA_040004485.1 Saprospiraceae bacterium | reverse complement strand
TCGTTATTCGTTATTCGTTATTCGTTATTCGTTACTCGTTATTCGTTATTCGTTACTCGTTACTCGTTACTCGTTATTCGTTACTCCCTGTTATCTTTCTTTTTATTTTCAGTGGAAGATGATTTCTTCATTCGTTTACTTTCTTTTAGTTTTTCAGAAAGTATCCATTCAATTTGTCCATTGACACTCCGAAATTCATCGGATGCCCATTTCTCTAAGGCGTCGTAAACTTCTTCATCTAAGCGAAGGACAAATTTCTTTTTCATCAGATAGAAAGATGTGAAGCGTGAGGCGTGAGACAGGAAGTTTTCTTCGCCTTTATATGTATTTTGCTTCTGCAGTTAGAAAAAGCACCTGCCAATTGTTGGAGCGAACTCCAACAAAGGCAATTATAATATAGCGACTCGAGAATAATACTCATACCCATTATTGGGTTTGTATAAGTCCCCTTTAGGGGATTTAGGGGACAACATCAATAAATGGAGCCCGTATTGATGACAGGAGATATGTCTTTGTCACCACATAAAACGATCATGAGATTGCTGACCATTTGAGCTTTCCGGTCGTCATCCAGATCGATTATTTTTTTGGCGGACAGATCTTTCAGGGCCATCTCTACCATACTGACTGCACCTTCAACAATTTTAAATCGGGCTGCAACTATTGCTTCTGCTTGTTGACGTTTGAGCATAGCCCCTGCGATCTCCTCAGCATAAGCGAGATAGCCGATTCTTGCTTCCATCACTTCGATGCCCGCTATGGATAATCTTTCTGATAGTGCATGTTCAAGGGCGTGATTGATTTCCTGCAAGCCTGAACGCAGAGTAATTTCTATCTGGGCATCATCGAAATTGTCATAACAATACTGACCTGCAAGGTTTCTAACTGCTGCATCACTTTGAAGTTTAACAAATGTGGTGTAGTCATCCACTTCGAAGGCTGCTTTGTAGGCATCTCTTACTCTCCAGACCGTAATTACGCTGATCAGGATAGGGTTCCCTCTTTTGTCGTTCACTTTGACGCGTTCACTTTCAAAATTTCGTGCCCGAAGGGAAACAGCCTTTTTGGAATAGAATGGATTTGCCCAGAAGAAGCCATTCTCCTTGACAGTGCCTTTGTATTTCCCGAAAATGGTCAGTACCCTTGATCCATTTGGGTTGATAAAAAAGAATCCTGACATAATAAGGAAGAACACTGGCAAAGCGATGGTTGGAATAACAAATTGTTGTGCAGACAGGCCATATATACCTGATGCCAGAATGGCCAGGAGTAATAAAAGCATCAGGTAGCCGGAAAGAGGTTTGTATGATTTTTCCATTGTTTTTGGTTTTGATATTAAAATGATATCACAAATATATCATAGGTAAGGATGGAAAGCAAGGAATTATGACAAGAATCGACGAATCAGGATAGAAATTCTATGATGGAAAGCTCTTCATTGGTTGAAATGCTATTTTGGAGGGAGAATCAATTGAATATGCATTTACCTGAGTGTTTAGGAAAACTAAGAGCTAATAAATACTGATATAGACCCCGTCGGTGTTGTGTTTCAAGTGAGGAATGCCGGTCAATATTGAGCCCTAAGGGATCCAATCGGATTTTGTCAAAATCAGATTTGTTGCAGCGCTGTCAATATTGAGGTTTACTATATAAACCGCCAATCATAGTCCACAATTTCTCATTTGCCTTATCCCACTGAATTGGGATAACTTTGAACATGGTCCATCCCAGGTTACTCTTGCTGGTTACATTATGTTGCTATTTAGTTGCCTGCCACAGTGGCCAAAAATCGAAGCTTAGGCCCCTGGATTTAGCTTCATATGGGATTCCGCTGATCATCATGGCGCCCGATAGTGCCGAAGTAATAAGGAAAGACTACAACATCATGCGGGATATTACAATCCGGAAAGGAAATAATTATTACCTACAGATATTCGAATCCACAGCCACTAATGATGCTGCCGAAGTGAAGAAGAGCCAGCTTGAATCCGTCATGCAGGACAAATATTTTCAAAAGCTTATCCAGGTGGATAAAAATGGATTTATTTTTCAAAAACAATTAGACAGCAACCTTATCGATTTTGATTTTCGATTCATCAAAATTCTGAATGACAAGGAAATTATTTTTCAAACCGGGATGATCGGAACGTTTTCACTTGCAGATGTACAACTTATGTATGAAGGAGTGAGTAGGCAAAATGACAACAGACAATAGACGACAGACCACTGACAACGGACCATTGTCGGTTGTCATTGTCCACAGTCCACAGTCCACAGTCCAAAGTCCACGGTCCGCTGTCCGCTGTCCGCTGTCCGTCGTCCGTCGTCCGTCGTCCATGGTCTGCGGTCATATTCTATTAATCACCAAATGCTGGAAGGCAAAAATCAACATTTTGATTTGTCGTAAGAGATGATTATGCTGGGCCTCTACATTGATATAGCGGATACCAAGTTGTGCACAATAGACGGATAGACTTCCATCATCCGTCAATGTCTCCTTTGCCTGAAGCACCACATGGTATTTGTCCGTAGCCAGGCTTTTAAAAATTTTAGGATCGGTCACAAAATAAAAATCGTCCATATCCCGGATCGCTCCTTCATAGATGTCATCAGCTTCAATTTCATACTCACCACTTGAGCCATAGCTGCAAAAACTGTAGTTATTATTAGTGTTATTATGTAGTGCGATCACAAGAGATCTTTCATTTATTTTAAGAATAGAAAGTAGTGAATCTCTCCACATGGCAATTTCTTCAAAAAGAAGAGTATCTGAATTTTTATTTTTTACCATTTGCAACCATATTCCCGCATCGGTATAAATCCTGTTGGGGTCAATGAAAATTGAATCTTCATCATACAGAAACATAATATTCCGATCACCGCTATGTTCCAACTCCATATACTGGCCACCATATTTCATAGCCATGATCCGGCCCGCTATGGCGGCTGTATTCTCATTGTCATGCATATTGTATAATAGTACAGGGGAATCCTGAAAGCCCCGCAACGAAAGGTAAATGTCTGTTCCACACAACGGAAGGCTCAATTGATGCTGTGCCCAGGCCGCAGACAATGACAGAACAAAAATTAAGCTCGTGTAATAATTCATCGGGCTAAGATAAGGATAGGAGTAAAGTATCTTTGCCTGTCATGAGTAAATACAAATGGATATTGTTTGATGCCGATCATACCTTATTTGATTTTGATAAAGCAAGTGAAGAATCCTTGTCCGAAGTACTAAGTGAACATGGTATCAGCTGGAGTGAAGGCATGTATGGAGATTATAAGCGCATCAACATACAATGCTGGACTGAACATGAGCAAGGTTTGATCAACAGGGATACACTGGTCTACGAACGTTTTAAACGGTATTTTGATTATATGCAGTTGGACCTCGATCCGGTCTCAACACAAAAAAAATATCTGAAAGGACTGGGCACTAAACCTTATCTCATGCCGGGAGCCGAAGAAATGCTGACATGGTTAAAAGGTAGAACCCGGTTAGGATATATCACTAATGGAATGACTGAGGTACAACGAGTCAGGCTGCAAAGCATCGGATGGGAATTAAGATTTGATGTGATCGTCATCGCAGGAGAGATCGGGGTATCAAAACCTCACTTTGATTATTTCAATCATGTGCATCAGGAAATCGGTGGACCTGCTAAATCAGAAGTATTGGTTGTCGGGGACAGCCTTACAGCAGATATAGAAGGTGCTGCAATGTTCGGATACCACACATGCTGGTACAATCCAAATGAGGATCTATGTCACCTTGCACAAGGACCGGATTACACGATCGCGCATTTAAATGAAATAAAGGAGTTAATCCTCGACTGAACCATTTAAGGCTCTAGGCTTTGGAGACATATTCACCCCCGATACATAACAGTATCAGCAATAAGAACAGAAATAGGATCATGGGCACTATAATTGACTGCAAACATATTAAATATTTATTTAATATGACAAATTTTATGCCAGTACCTTAAACAAGAGGATTGGAATCATGGTTAATCACAGAATATGGCATCGATAACCAATTTATTTAACCCGAACAGCCGCAAGTGGGCTATTGATTTAGGACTTTTCATTCTCAGGGTCGGAACGGGATTTTTATTAGTACCTCATGGTCTGCAAAAACTCGGGGCATTTGGAGAGAAGTCGACAGAATTTTACAATTTTTTACATCTCGGAGGTCCTGTTTCGATGGCACTCACCATTTTCTCCGAGCTTGTTTGTTCAATCCTGCTCATACTTGGTTTGGGTACAAGACTGATCATCATTCCACTCATTCTGACGATGGTAGTTGTAGTGTTTATTATCAATGGCCAGGCACCTCCTGGAGATAAGGAGTCTGGATTGCTTTACCTCATTCCATTTGTAGTGATACTCTTCACAGGACCCGGAAGAATTTCTCTTGATCAATTATTTTTTAGAAAAAAGATTGCAGCCTGATTTGGCCGGAGGAGATTTATTTATGGGGCTGAAAATGAATCGTAAATCCTTCGATACTTCCTTTATTAATGACATCCATAAAATTATATTCCAGGAGGACCTTGTTATCCTTTGTGAGTATTGCATCCGGATTCGTACAAGAGAGCACTTCACCCGGAACGTGAATCACTGATTTTATCTTGCTATTTCCAAACATCATTTGCATCATACCCATGTCTTCGCTACTGGATGTACTGTCCTGGGACATTCCAAATTGAGCAGATAAAGAGCCATAATCAATAGGAGCAACTTTTATAATGCCTGCTTTCATATCCTCGTCAAACAATAAAAAGGATTTTGTCTGAAAGCCCATCGGGCCGGCACTGGCCATCATTTCGGGTTTGTCATTCATGCTTTCCATGTATTCCATGATTTCCCTGAGTTGTTGAGAATTGTCAAAATTTGCAATAATTCCAATGGTCAGGTTTGCACTTTTAGCAGGAGAAACAAGCCTTATGGAAAGCTTCTTTGCCAGATTCAGATTAGTTTGTTTTGCTTTGACGCTATCAGGCATAATGCTCAAAATAGACATCAATGTATCTAAGTCACGGTCGTATGCAGGATCTGTAACTTTTTCAATCAGGAGCTTCATAGGGTCTTTTGCAGTTGTGTCGGGTACAACAATGGTAGTAACAGCCATTGTGTCATCCGTCGAGCCTGTACTATCTGTACCCATGCCCTGGAATCCCTTTGCCATGCCCATCAGATCACCTACATCAAATGTTGTTTGGAGCGAACCCGATCCATCAGCGTTAATCTTCAGATCAGATATAATATCTCCACAGCTCGTTAAGCCAAGAAGGGAAATCAGCATCAGAGCGCTAAGGGTGGCAAGGTTGGACAGGAGCTTCATGGTTGTAAAATGAGTTTCAGATAAAATTAATGAGTAGGGCCGGAAAGGTTTTGGGCGCAATTAATTTCATAAACGAAATAGGCCTGAAATTTCCCGGTAATTGCAAAGGTAAGAGATACTCTCAAAGGAATGACGAATCCTATTCCAAATGAACCTGAACTTTTAGCCCTTTTTTGGGTTCAATCATACAGAAATCGTATAATTACGTTTCCAAATTAACACAAAAAAAATTACTTAAAATGGCCTTTACTCTAGCTCCGCTACCATACGACTTCAATGCTCTTGAGCCTTATATTGATGCACGTACAATGGAAATCCATCATGACAAGCACCATGCTGCATACACCAACAATCTGAATGCGGCAATTGAAGGAACAGCCCTTGAAGGAAAGTCTATTGAAGAAATCCTTATGCATGTGTCTAATCATAGCCCTGCTGTCAGGAATAATGGGGGTGGCTATTATAATCACAATTTATTCTGGGAAATCATGACCCCATCCGGCGGAGGCGAACCAACCGGTGATCTTGCAAAAGATATTGATACACGTTTCGGAAGTTTTGCTGAATTCAAAGAAGCCTTCTCCCGTGCCGGGACCACACAGTTTGGTTCAGGATGGGCCTGGCTTATTGTTGATCCTTCAGGAGAATTAGCCATAACAAGCACACCTAACCAGGATAATCCTATAATGAATTTAAGTGCTATCCATGGAGTGCCCATTCTTGCACTTGATGTTTGGGAGCATGCCTACTACCTAAACTATCAAAATCGCCGTCCTGATTATATCACTGCATTTTGGAATGTAGTGAACTGGAAGGAAGTGAACAAGAGATATAAAGTGGCAAAAAGCCATTAAGAGATAGGTTTATATTAAGCGTCATTCCTGTAACAAAGTTTCATTCAAAGTAGTCGAAGATGATATCTTTAGACCATGATTGAGCGACAACCTAACTATCTCATCCATCGGTGTTATCTGCTTCTACTCCTTTTATTTCTTGTCCTCGTTGTTGAGGCTCAGGGTATTAAAGGCAAAGTGACCGATGACCACGGAGAGCCGCTGCCTTTTGCAAGTATCATTTTAATGGGTACTGATGAAGGGATTGCATCCAATATTGAAGGAGAGTATTTGCTCAATGCTTCCCCTGGAAAGCATAGGTTAAGATTTCAATATTTAGGATTCAGGCCTTTAGATACCACTTTTGTTGTGGGATCATCCATGATGACGTTCAATGCAAAATTGCAGGTTGAAGTGGTAGCATTGCCTGAAGCTATCGTATCAGGTAGTGGTGAAGATCCTGCATACACGATCATGCGGCGAGCTATAGCAAAAGCAAAATATCATTCTATGCAAGTGGATGAATATGATGCTAAAGTTTATATCAAGGGAAGTGGAAGATTACTCAAAGTTCCATTCCTTTTTAAAAAGAAAATTCTAAAATCACTGGCAGAAGAAGGTATTGATTCTACAGTTGCCTTTACACAAGAGTCCGTGAGTAAGGTGCATTATACACGTCCTGATCAATACCGTGACACTGTGATTTCTATTCGTACCACCGGAAATGATAACAACACTAGTCCGATGGGATTTATCT
>JBDUAU010000234.1:0-6943 GCA_040004485.1 Saprospiraceae bacterium | reverse complement strand
ATAAGCAAAATCCTATCGATAGGGTTGAAGCTGGAGATATAGCAGCAGGTGTTGGATTCAAAGACATCCGTACAGGCGATACACTTTGTGATGAGAAGAGACCTATCGTTCTGGAAAGCATGGTTTTCCCGGATCCTGTGATTGGTATTGCAGTAGAGCCGAAAAGTCAGAAAGATCTTGATAAGTTAGGTATGGCATTAGCCAAGCTTGCTGAAGAAGATCCGACTTTCAGGGTTAAATATGATGAGGACACTAACCAGACCATCATCAGTGGAATGGGTGAATTGCACCTTGAGATTATCGTTGACCGTCTTCGTAGGGAATTTAATGTAGAATGTAGCCAGGGCGCACCCCAGGTAAATTATAAAGAAGCGCTAACTGTTAAAGTAGATCATACAGAAAGACTTAAAAAGCAAACCGGTGGTTCAGGTTTATTTGCTCAAATGTCATTTGAACTGGGTCCTGCTGACGAAGAATTTTTAGAAAGTGACGACTTCAAGAGTGGTAAAACTAAGCTCCAGTTCGTCAATGGCATTTTCGGAGGTTCTATTCCAAAAGAATTTTTTCCATCCATCGTCAAGGGCTTCACAGCCATGATGGACAATGGAATTCTTGCAGGATATAATATCGATAGCATGAAAGTTCGTGTTTATGATGGACAGACACATGCTGTAGACTCAAAACCAATTGCTTTCGAGCTTTGTGCAAAAGAAGGTTTCAGGGAAGCTGCTAAAAAAGCAAAACCTGTTCTTCTCGAGCCGATCATGAAGCTTGAAGTAGTTACACCTGACGATTATGTAGGTCCCGTGATCGGTGACCTGAACCGTCGTCGTGGTTTGCCTAAAGGACAGGATTCACGTTCAGGTGCTATTGCTGTACAGGCAGAAGTACCATTAGCTGAAATGTTCGGATACGTGACACAATTGCGTACTATTACATCCGGTCGTGCAAGTTCTACGATGGAATTCAGTCATTATGCTCCGGTACCAAAAAATATCGCAGAGGATGTGATTGAAAAAGCAAAGGGTACAGTCAAAGCATAAATAAAACAATAAAGCCCAAAAGTGGGTGATGAATTAAATTCATAAATAATTTTTTTGGTAGGAAATGAATCAGAAAATTAGGATTAAACTTCGTTCATACGACCATAACCTGGTCGATAAGTCAACGGAGAAAATCGTTAAGACTGTTCGCAATAGTGGGGCCGTAGTTACGGGCCCGATTCCGCTGCCCACCGAGAAAGAAATATTTACCGTCCTGCGTTCACCGCACGTAAATAAGAAATCTCGAGAGCAGTTCCAATTGCGCACACACAAACGTTTGATCGAGATTTACACCCCTACTCCAAAGACGGTAGATGCCTTGTCTAAACTCGAATTGCCGAGTGGAGTAGATATCCAGGTCAAGCTTACATAGGTATAGGGCGTAGTTTTTTTAACTGCGAACTGAATTGGACTTTAGCGTTGAGCGTAGTTTTTTAACTGCGGTCATTCGCGAAATGTAGTTTGTTATAATCATTATCAATCAAATCATCTTACGGTGAAAGGAATAATAGGCAAGAAGGTCGGCATGACCAGCATATTTGACCAGAATGGAAAATCCATAGCCTGCACAGTTGTGCATGCACAACCTAATGTGGTGACTCAGGTTAAAACGCAGGATTCAGATGGGTATGACGCACTTCAGCTCGCTTACGGCGATGCTAAAGTGAAGAATACACCTCAATCCATGCAGGGACATTTTGAAAAAGCGAAAACAACGCCCAAAAGAAAATTGGTTGAATTCAGAGATTTTGAAATCAGTAAAAATCTCGGAGACCTGGTCTCAATGAATGAGTTGTTTCAGGAAGGAGAGACTGTTTCTGCTATTGGTACAAGCAAAGGAAAGGGTTTCCAGGGTGTCGTCAAAAGACACCACTTCGCTGGTATCATGCAATCCTCACACGGTCAGCATAACAGGATGAGGGCTCCGGGATCAATTGGCGCTTCATCTTATCCTTCTAAAGTTGTCAAAGGTCTTCGCATGGCAGGACGCATGGGTGGAGAAAGAGTCAAAATGCTTAATCTCAGAGTAGCAAAACTTCTTCCGGATCAAAACCTGATCTTGATCAAAGGAGCTATTCCGGGACATAAAGGTTCATTTATCATTATCGAAAAGTAATCAGCCATGACAATAGAAATATTGAATTCAAAAGGTGAAAAAACAGGTCGTAGCATCGATCTGGCTGATGATGTGTTTGCCATCCAACCCAATGAGCACGTTGTATACCTTGCAGTGAAGGCCTATCTGGCTAACCAACGTCAGGGTACACACAAGACTAAGGAACGTTGGGAAGTTTGGCGCACAACTAAGAAGTTTAAAAAGCAAAAAGGTACCGGTGGTGCCCGTGCAGGATCGTTGAAAAATCCAATGTACAAAGGTGGTGGCAGAGCGTTTGGCCCAAGACCTCATGATTATGATCTTAAGGTCAATAAAAAAGTCAAGCTCCTCGCCCGCCGATCTGCTTTGTCTTCAAAAGCCATCGCAGGCAACCTTATCATCGTTGAAGAAATCAACCTTGAACAACCGCGTACAAAGGATTTTGTAGCAGTATTGAAAAATCTTCAAATCGACAAGAACAAATCATTATTCGTAACATCAGAAGCGAATACTAATCTGTATCTCTCCGGAAGAAATCTTCAGAATACCAGATTAGTTAGAGCACAGGATCTCAATACATATGATATCCTTCGCTCACAGAAATTGGTTCTTTCTGAGCAGTCGGTCGATTTGATTACAAAATCATTAAAGAATTAATTTGTCTATCACATTAAAGCGTAAAGGAAAATGAGCACAAAGACAATACTCGTGAAACCACTCATCACTGAAAAGGCCGATACCTTATCAGAGAAAAGTGCCCAATACAGTTTTATTGTAGACAAAACCTCCAATAAAATAGAAATCAAAAAAGCCGTTGAGCTATTGTACACGGTAAGTGTTGAATCAGTAAATACAATGGTGATCCCAGGCAAAAGGAAAACCCGGAATACAAAGAAAGGTGTGCTTCATGGACGTAAAGCTTCTTATAAAAAAGCTGTAGTCACGTTAGCTAAAGGAGAAACAATTGATTTCTTTGGTGAAATATAAATGACATTCATTTTAAGACCATATACAAAAAGGTAAATCATGGCCGTAAAGAAATTTAAACCAATCAGTCCGGGTACTCGCTTCAGGGTAGGTAATTCCTATGATGAGATAACGACCAATAAGCCTGAGAAGTCACTTCTTAAGCCCATTTCGAAAAGTGGTGGAAGGAACGCTGACGGAAAAATGACCATGCGGCATAAGGGTGGTGGTCATAAGAGACGCTATCGCGAGATCGATTGGAAACGTGATAAAGAAAATGTAACCGGGACGTGCATGTCCATCGAATACGATCCTAACCGTACAGCTTTTATTGCCCTGATCGAATATACAGATGGTGAAAAGAGATACATTCTTGCACCACAGAATTTTAAAGTTGGTGACAAGGTATTATCCGGAAGCCAGGCAACACCAGATATCGGGCATACTTTATTTTTAAAAGATGTTCCACTCGGTTCCCAGGTGCATAATGTAGAATTATATCCTGGTCAGGGAGGCGCAATTGTTAGAAGTGCAGGTGCCTCAGCAGTTATGATGGGACGCGAAGATAAATACGCTGTTATCAAGTTGCCTTCAGGTGAAGTGAGACGCGTCTTGTTGAATTGCAAAGCCACGATGGGATCTGTTTCAAATCCTGATCATGCGCTTACCAGATTCGGTAAGGCAGGAGCAAAGAGATGGACAGGTCGTCGCCCAAGAGTAAGAGGGGTAGCTATGAATCCTGTAGATCACCCGATGGGTGGTGGAGAAGGAAAGGCCTCAGGTGGTCACCCAAGGTCAAGAGGTGGAATTATGGCTAAAGGCCAAAAAACCAGGAGCCCTAATGCTCAATCATCAAAGCTTATCATATCTCGCAGAAAAGCTAAATAAGTCATAACACAGTAATAAGTAACATGGCAAGATCAATTAAAAAAGGTCCGTACGTATTCAACAAGCTGATGGCTAAAATCGAAAAAGCCAATGCAGCAAGTCGGAAATCAGTCATCAAAACCTGGTCACGTGCATCAATGATTGTACCTGATATGGTAGGCCACACTATCGCAGTCCATAACGGAAAAACATTTATACCCGTTTTTGTGACCGAAAATATGGTGGGACATAAGCTCGGTGAATTTGCACCGACCCGTACTTTCCGTGGTCATGCCGGTAACAGAAAATAATTAATAGAACAGAATTAAAATATAACAGATAAATGGAAGCTGTTGCTAAACTCAGAAACTGCCCGCTCTCTGAACGGAAAATGAGACTTGTCGCTGACCTGGTCAGAGGAAAGAAGGTCGAGGATGCAGTCAATATCCTGAGGTACACAAATAAAGAAGCTGCAGGTTGGCTTGAAAAGTTATTGTTATCTGCAGTCTCAAACTGGGAGAACAAAACAGAAGGTGCTCAAGACGTTGATGAACATTTATTGGTCATCAAGACCTTGACTGTCGATGGAGCCGGACATATCAAAAGGATTCGCCCTGCACCACAAGGACGTGCTCACCGTATTCGTAAGCACAGTAACCATGTAACCCTGGTCATTGAAAACAAAATACCATTCGAAGGCGAGCTTACTGCCGGCGAAGAAGAAGAATAATAAAGAAAAAATGAATTATCAATTGATTAATAATCTGAGATTCTAATGGGTCAAAAATGTAATCCTATAGGCAATAGACTTGGTATCATCCGTGGATGGGAGTCTAATTGGTATGGAGGCCGTGATATGGCTGAGAAAGTCATCCAGGATGAAAAAATCCGGATATATCTCCAGGCCAGAATCGAGAAAGGTGGGGTCGCCCACATGGTGATCGAACGTACATTAAAACGTGTGACCGTCACTATCCAGACTTCAAGGCCTGGTATCATCATCGGCAAAGGCGGTCAGGAAGTCGATCGTATTCGCGAAGAGCTCAAGAAGCTGACGAAGATGGATGTCCAGATCAATATCATGGAAATCCGTAAGCCTGAGTTGGATGCCAATATCGTTGCAGAGTCTATTGCAAAACAAATCGAGGCGAGAATCAATTACAGGCGCGCGATTAAAATGGCAATCCAGTCAACTATGAGATCGGGTGCTGAAGGAATTAAAGTAAGAATAAGCGGAAGATTGAATGGAGCTGAAATGGCACGGTCAGAAGAATACAAAGACGGCAGAACGCCTCTCCATACATTCAGAGCAGATATCGATTACTCGATAAAAGAAGCTCAGACAGTGTTTGGAAAGATTGGTATCAAGTGTTGGATATGCAAAGGGGAAGTATACGGAAAGAGAGAATTAACATTGAATGCAAGCGGAGAACAAGGCACACGTAACCGTCGTGGCGGAAACGAACGGGGTGCAGGTTTCGGACGAAATGAGGGTGGTGGAGATTTCCGTGAAAGGGGAGGCAGAGGTGGTGCTCCTGGAGACAGAGCTGCCGGTGGTGGTCGTGGTGAGCGTGGTGCTGGTGGTGGAGGCAGAGATCGAGGTGGACGCACAGGTGCACCAGGTGGAGGACGTCCCGGTGGCGGTCAGGGTGGTGGAAATCGTCCCGGTGGACCAGGCGGTGGCGGCGGCGGGAGAAGAAAACCGAAGTAGAAGTAAATAAGAACTGAAGGAAGTAGGAAAAGCGTACCTTTGCCGCACTTTTTTCAAAAAAAGGTAAAATAATTGGTTAATAAATAGCAGCATGTTACAGCCAAAACGGACAAAATACCGTAAGCAACAAAAGGGTAAAAACAGGGGTATCGCCTGGAAAGGAAGCGATATCGCGTTTGGCAGCTTTGCGCTGAAATCTCTTGAAAATGCAAGAATCACAAGTAGGCAGATTGAATCAGCCCGTATTGCGATGACCAGGCATATGAAAAGGGAAGGCGCTGTCTGGATAAGGATTTTTCCTGACAAGCCGGTGACCAAAAAGCCGCAGGAAGTACGGATGGGTAAAGGAAAAGGAGCTCATGATCATTGGGTGGCATTAGTACAGCCGGGTCGCATCATGTTTGAATTGGAAGGAGTATCTCAAACAGTAGCTTTTGAAGCACTCCAACTCGCAGCTCAGAAATTACCTGTTAAAACAAGGACTGTCGTAAGACATGATTATACAGAATCATAATCTGAATCAACAATGGCAACAAAGAAATTTATAGAATTAGGTGAAATGTCAGATACTGACCTCAAAGCTGAGTTAACTCAGATAA
The DNA here is from genome assembly GCA_040004485.1 of Saprospiraceae bacterium. GTDB lineage: Bacteria > Bacteroidota > Bacteroidia > Chitinophagales > Saprospiraceae > Opimibacter. The sequence continues at coordinate 661 of JBDUAU010000234.1, read as the reverse complement.
ACGGTCAATATCATAAACTGCGGTTTGATCATACCATCAAAGGTTTGGATAACCCGGTCACCTTAAGAAGTACCAGAAGAGATATTGCCCGTATCCAGACAGAGATGCGTAGAAGGGAAATGACAACTATGTCACCTGAACAAACGGCAAAAAGATCCCGAATCAGATCACGTCGCAAAAAAGCTTAATAGAGGTCATGGAAACGAACATAGTTAAATTAAAAAAACAGCGGGTTGGTGTTGTCACTAGCAATAAGAATGACAAGACGATCACGGTTATGGTGGAGCGCAAACTAAGACACCCGATATACGGGAAATTCGTAAAGCGTAACAAGAAATTCATGGCTCACGATGAAGCAAATGCATGTGGGGTAGGAGACCTCGTAAGAATTGTGGAATCCAGGCCATTAAGCGCCCTCAAAAGATGGCGTCTGGTCGATATCATTGAAAAGGCGAAGTAATAATAATTGAGCTTTCACAAAAGTGAATTGAAAATAATATGATACAACAGGAATCAAGACTAAATGTTGCAGACAATAGCGGTGCTAAAGAAGTACTGTGCATTCGCGTCTTAGGTGGCTCGGGCAGGAGATATGCATCAGTCGGAGATAAAATAGTGGTTTCTGTTAAAGATGCTGCTCCGGGAGGCTTGAAAAAAGGAC
>JBDUAU010000295.1:0-6954 GCA_040004485.1 Saprospiraceae bacterium | reverse complement strand
CAGCAACCCGATCGGCCCCCAGACCCACGTCCACACCATGGCCGAGAGCGGGAGCGCAATGGGCGAGACGCCCATGTATCCTGAATTCAAAACAGGATATCTCGATTGTGCAGAAGTGTGCATTCAGACCAAAGACTATAAAAAGGCACTCGCCATTTACCAGGAATTGATCCAGCGTTTTGGGCATAACCAGGAATATCTTGTTCCTGCGGCTGAATGTATGCTCAACCTGCGCAAATATGCAGTGGCTAAGGACTATCTGATCGAAGCATTGAAGATTGATCAGTATATCGATGATGTGTATTATCTGCTGGGCATCTGTTATGCACGGGAAGGTAATTACACAAATGCGATCAGTTCATTGATCAAGGCCATTCGTCTCGATGACCGTCGTGAGGAATATTATGCTGAACTGGCGTATTGCTATGAGAAAACAAAACAGTACGGCAAAGCTGATTTCTATCATACCAAATCCACAGAAGCAGGTCCTGAAGAAGAACAATACTGGCTGGCACACGTCAAGTTTCTGATGCGACGCAATAAGCTGGAGAAAGCGCTTGATGTGCTGGAAGAAGCCGATGAATATACCGTGGGTCCACGTCTTTCCTATTGCAAAGCAGCCTGTCTGTATCGCTTAGGAAAGAAGAAAGAAACCATGGAATGTCTTGACGAATTGCTGCCTGAGGATTTTGATTCGCATAAAATCTTTTTCAAGATGGCACCCAAGAGTAAGACGGATCGCGAGATTCAGTCTATGATCCGCTATTATAATGTAGAGAACTAAAAAAGAAAAAGACTAAGCACACATAGTAAACCCGCCAATTGAAAAGTTGACGGGTTTTTTTATTTGTTGAGTGTAGCTTGCACCGACGTCCGTTGCTGAACTGTCAGAGTGCGATGAGTATGCCCAGTCGAAGCAATGAGTGTTAGCAAAACTCTGTTTTGCGAATAATTTTTACTGCGCAACAATAAGCTTTTCCAGTCCTAACAAGTATCCTTCTTTACTGTATAACTGAACTATATAGGTGCCGGGCACAAAGCCTGTTAAGCTCAAGGATATTTCCTTGCTGCCTATTTGTAGAATTAATTTTCGCATACACCTTCCATCCTGATCAAATACCAATAAGTGATCTGCTTTATCTCCTATTTCTTCTGACCATTGGATCACTGCTAGATTCCTGGCGGGATTTGGATTAATTTGAAGAGATGAATTTATATTTTCAGGAGGGTCTTCATTTTTTGTTATTAAATTTTCACAGGGCGGGTTTGGCATTTTGACAAGCCAGGCAAATTCATGATAATCATCTTGTGGTCCGAACCAACCATCTCCACATGCAATTATATTTCCACTTGATAGTGTGTCCATTGCACGAAAAATCCCCATAGCCCTACCTTGATGTGGATACCAGGTTGCAGTGTCAAATCTCTCGCAAATGCTATCACCATTAATATTACTTACTCCTGTCCATCCTGTAGTATATTGATTTAAAAAGCCCGAATCTGTCCTTGCAGTATCCACTTGGGAACCAACTGTAATTAATCGACTTCCGGATAATATCATATCAATAAATTCGGTGAGAATATATTGATTTTCACCAAATATAGATTTCCATTGAGGTTTAAATTCAGAATTCAACATTCCTATTCGTCCCAAACCATTTTGTTGACCATACATACCGTCAATAATCTTTGACCCCGAGTAAAAAATATTCTTATTATTATCTATTACCAAGCCGCCAGAAGGACCTGAATATGGATCCGAATCAGCGTATTCATTTAGAATATTTCCATCTAAGTCAATTTCAAAAATCCATGTATTGTACAAATGATTCTGACTGGTGACAGGAAAAGGTTTATGAAAAGAAGCTACAATAAACGTACTATCCATGTACAACGCCACGTCACCGAATGCTTCATCTTTATTAGCCAGGCCGTACCATTGTCGCCAAATTAAATCTCCATTTTTTTTAATTCGGAATATTTGACCGTCAGTTGCATAGGATAATCGCTGAGCTGATCCAAATATGATATATCCATCATTCAATTCAAAGACACTTCTGATTAAGTTAAGTCTTACTGTCGCTTCACCGGCGAAATATTCGAAAACGGTATCAACCCGAAATTGTGAATTCAAAAATATCAACAAAAGAGCATTATCCTGAAATGTCATGGCTGGTACAAGATACCTGCCATCAGATAACTTTGTCATGTTGTTAAGTGGAGGGTAGGTAAGGTCTCTTCCCTTTGGATCAAAATATCGCTGATTGGATATCAAATTCCCTGATGAATCAACTTTTGCAAATACAATTCCCTGTAGAAAAGGAGCGATGGTATCTACAAATATTCCTTCCAATAAGATTGTATCATCATCTACTAATAAAGTACGAAAATTTGATGTGCCACTATCAAAAGTATAATACTTACTAAAAAAATCCTGGCCATAGAGAAAAGACTGAAATAATAATCCGAAGGCCAGGAAATAGATTTTCATATTTAAGATGATATCTATTCAAAGTTAAGCATAAACGCTCTCATCAAATTTTAAAACTCAGCGCGCATCAAGGCACTCACATCTCACGCCTCACATCACTTCGCACTACCCAACACATCCGGATTCAATTCCTTAAACGCATTCAACCCACAATTCAAAAATGCTTCATAACCGTCTTCATCCGGACTGATCAACACATACAGCGGCTGTGAATTCTGCTTAAAATTAGCAATCTGAAAATCAGCCCAGATATCACCAACTTTTTTCATTTTTTTATTGTCCTGAAGAGGTGATATGAGATAAGGTGTATCGAGCGCCATTTTATCATCGACATACAATGACACTAGTATAAAATCATCATTGATCTTATTGCGGATATTATCCTTCACCCAGATATGCTCTTCCGTTTTTCTACAGTTGACACAGCCATATCCTGTGAAATCAAGCAGAATCGGTTTGTTTTTTTGTTTGGCATAGGCAAGGCCTTCATAGTAGTCATGAAAGCAATCAAAATTATTGGCACACTTTGTCAGTGATGCATAGCGGGTTTCGCCTTCATCATTTACTTTTCCTTCAGGTCTGAAAAAATTATAATGTGCCGGAGGTGCTAATCCACTCATCAGACTAAGTGCATTGTATGTCCCTGTCGTTTTACTGCCCAATAATCCTGTAGCCAGATAAATACCAAGTATGGCAAAGCCCAATCCAAATAACGCGAACGAAGCATTCAATTTTCGCTTTGGATTGTCATGGGGAAATCGAATCCATCCAAACATATACGCCGCCATGCCCAGTGCACAGATCACCCAAATGCTGATGAAAAGTTCATATCGAAGGAAGCCCCAATGTGCCGTCATATCCGCAACAGATAAAAACTTAAATGCTAATGCAAGCTCTGCAAAACCCAGTATAACTTTTACACTATTCATCCATCCACCAGATCTCGGAAGTGAATTGAGCCACGCAGGAAATGCAGCAAACAGTCCAAACGGAATCGCCAGTGCAAAAGAAAATCCGCCCATCACGACCATGGGTCCGAGAAAGCCCGAAGATGCAGCAGATACAAGTGCAGATCCAATCAATGGACCCGTACAGGAGAATGAAACTATCGCCAGTGTAGCCGCCATAAAAAAGATCCCGATGAATCCCCCCTTGTCCGCCATCTTATCACTCTTGTTGCTCCAGCTGCTCGGCAATGTGATTTCGTAATAACCAAAAAACGACAATGCGAAAGCAATGAATATGAGAAAGAAGATGGTATTGGCTATCGGATTTGTAGATAGCTCATTCAATGCTGCTGCTCCAAAGAGAATCGTGATCAACAATCCCAGCACAACATATATCGCAATGATTGATATACCATACCAAAGTCCGTTCTCCCATCCTTTCCGTTTCGTATCCTTTGTAAAGAAGCTAACCGTCAGCGGAATCATTGGAAATACACAAGGCGTAAGCAACGCAATAAAACCATTGATCATGCCGAAGATCAACATCCACCAAAGATTAGTGCTCTTCTCTTCTTTTTGTGTGCCACAATCGCTCACCGGGTTTTCATATGTAGCCTGAAGTGAAGGAACAGTGTGGTCTACATATTCTCCATTGACATGCGGCCCCGTTGCTGATTTGTTTTCTGTTACTTGTGCGCCGGTCGCAAGATTTATTTTAAACTCAAGCAATTCCGGTGGAAGACATTTTGATTCATCACACGACATATATTCCAGCGAACCGGAAATAATAGTAGCAGCAGATGATTTTATGGTTTGTGTCAGACGGACATCATGCAGAAATTGTACAAGATCCATGTTGAAGTATTCATCATGCGCTTGTATTCTTTCTGTGCTTTGTTCAGCAGGCGTTCCTTCTTTGGTATATGCTGCATTGTCTTCAATGATGAAAGATGTGGGTATAGGCCCATCCTGAAGATGATCACCCTGACCATAGATGTGCCATCCATCATCAATCCTTGCTTCTGCAATGACATCATAGACGCCTTCTGATTTCTTGACAGAACTAAACGTCCATTTTACAGGAGCAAGGATGCCCGGAGACGATGCACCTTTTGGAACATTCGCAACAATTACATTAGAAAAGGAAGTTGAAGAAGAAGTGGCAGAAGGATTGGCATCCTCAGTTAACTTTTTTTTTTCCGGAGCAGAGCTATTGTCTTCGACAGGAACTTTTTTATCTGCCTGTGTCAAAGATTTTGTATCCGATGTGCTTGCATCTTTAGATTTAGCATCACCGCTGGATTTACCTGTAGCTTTCAAAGAAAAATCTACATCAGTAGGTGGAAGACAACGCTCATCATTGCAGGTCATGAAAGTGACCACACCGACGATAGGCTTAGATGGATCGATCACTTTTATTTTTTGCTCGATCGTAAAATAGTCCTGGTACTTGGCCACATTCATTTCAAAGATCTTGTCAAAGATCTTGTGCACATTATCAGACTCTTTATTTTTTCCTTCCAGTTTGAAATGCGGCCCTTCTTCAAAATAAACCACAGTGGCTACCGGCCCATCTTCACTTTCAAGATGTTGAGAATAGACCCACCAGCCTTTATCAATTGTAGCCTTTGCCGTGAAAAGGTATTCACCATTACCGGATGGCTGTAAGTCAATTTTCCATTTTACAGGACTGTAGATTTGACCTATGGCCACGAAGGAAAGCAGACAGAATATCGAGAGAAGAAGATGTCGCATATGGGTAAAACTTAACCTAAAAGAGTACAAAAATAGGCTAAAGACCTATTACCATCACGGGTTTAATATATCCTTAACGGGAATACATGAATTGGCGGCTAAAGTCACTGGAATTTAACAACTAAACGCCTACAAGAGGAGTCACAGCACTATAAATGGACTGAAAAAGAGCTAATCCATCCGTATTTCCGAGGATAGCCTCAGAAGCACGTTCAGGGTGAGGCATCATGCCAAAGACATTTCGGCCATCATTGCAGATTCCTGCGATATCATCCGTTGAGCCATTTTCGCTGAATAATTGACCTTCAGCATCGGTATATCTGAATAAGATTTGGTCCTGATCCCTGAGTCTATTCAGGCCATCAGCATCTGTCACGTATCTCCCTTCAGCATGTGCTATAGGCATTTTTAGGATTTGACCTTTTTGGCACAAATGAGTGATCATGGAATCCGTCGTTTCAACCCGCATATAGATATTCTTCGAAATAAATTTCTGAAGATGATTTCTCACTAATGCACCCGGAAGAAGCCCCGCTTCACATAAGATCTGAAATCCATTGCAGATCCCCCATACTTTTCCACCTTCATTAGCGAATGTGATCACAGACTGCATGATCGGTGAATATCTCGCTATCGCCCCTGCCCGCAGATAATCACCATAAGAAAACCCTCCCGGCAAAACAATACAGTCCTCTGTTGTAAATCCATCAAGACCAGTGTCTTTATGCCACAATTTCTGAACTTGTGCCCCCAGGACTGTGCCCAGGACATGCATCATATCATCATCGCAATTGGAACCGGGAAATACGACTACACCAAATTTCATCTTATTAGGAAATTATTTACAATGCAAAAATATGAAATTCGCAGGGACAGGTCATCATCATGGTAAGAATAGCCCGATGGTCGTTATTCATTTTAATTTTCTCAATCAAATCAATACATATGAAAACCTTCTTCTTATCCTTCATCTGCATCATCCTCTTAGCCGCATGTGAGAAGAGTTCTCCTCTTTCAAATCGTGAAATGGGCATGGATTCCAAAGCCGTGGCTCCTTCAACAGAAGAAGGCCAACCAGCAGGTAGTATTCAATCCTCAGAAGGGACTGTCGACAAGTTTGAAGTCAGAGATCCAAAAATCATCCGCAATGGCACCATCAATATTTCAGTAGCCGATGCTCTGAAATCAAAAGTTGAGGTTGATGCCATTCTTGCAAAACACAAAGCTTATGCAGGGAATGAGCAACTTGATAATACGGACTACCAGGTGAGTTACCATATACAGATTCGTGTACCCGCTGATCATCTTGATGGTTTGATTGCAGACCTGGAAATGCTTAAGGGCACAGTCACTTTCAAATCTGTCAATGCACGCGATGTCACAGAAGAATACATTGATCTTGAAGCCAGGTTGACCAATAAGAAAGCTTATCTCGATCAGTATCGCCAGCTTTTGAAAACAGCTAAATCAATTGAAGATATACTGAGTGTCCGCGAACAAATACGCGTACTAGAAGAAGAAATCGAAAGCGCCGAAGGACGTCTTAAATATCTGACTAACCAGGTTGATCTCAGTACACTTGATCTCACCCTGTTACAACAAAAAGATTTTGTCTTCAAGCCAGAGCATAATGTCAATTTCCTGGAGCGTTTCAAAGAATCTATTTCTTCCGGTTGGTTTGGTTTTGTCAATTTCGTTGTCTCCATTTTTGTGCTGTGGCCATTCGCGATCATTATAGTGATCATCTGGTGGCTATGGAAA